>NZ_JARAVK010000316.1:0-8752 GCF_033792765.1 Streptomyces sp. PA03-6a
AGAGCGTTCTTGCCAGAGGTCGAACGCTGCTTCGATGTGATGGTTTGCCTGGCCGGGTGTCATGCCGGTGACCTTGATCAGGTGGGCACGCGCCTGGGGGGCGAGTCCACGGATCTGCGCGAAGCCGAAGTGCGTGACCGTGTGGCAGTCCGTGCACAGGCAGATCAGCCGCTTCAGCGTTTGGATCCGGCGGGTGTCGTCAAAGATCCACCGCTCGTGGGCCTCCAGCCGGCGCTTCGAGGCCTGGTCCTGGCCTACGCCGCAGGCCTCGCAGCGGTTCCCGGCCCGGTGATAGATCATGCGCCGGAGGCGGTCCCAGTCCTTCTGGGCGACGCAGGACCGCACGTTGGTGAACCAGCAGCTGCTGGGCACGAGATCGACGAACAGGCCGCTGCCCAGGGAGCGGTCTTCGCCCGGCAGGAGTTCGGGGATGTCTTCCCCCGGTGCCCACGGCTCCAGAGCGGTCATGTTCGGCCGCGGGGCGTACCAGCGTCGGGCAGCCCCGTCCCACCGGGCACCGGCCGCCTTGGCCTTGTCCTTCTCCGCAAACGGAACGTCCAGCCAGATTCGCTCAACTGCCATGCCATCACTCCTCGTTGTCGCCCTGGCGGTGGGCGCTCTCACCCTAGGGACTACCACTGACAAACCATCAGGTATTCGGGCGAATATTCGATTGCAGACCTCAAGCCCGCCATCGTCAGCGATGCTGCGCAGCCGACTTGGGAAGATCTGGCTCGGTCCTGGTCCGGCAGCCCGAGGTGGCAGGACGAGTGGGAGCCTTGTGGGCATGGATGAGTTGCTGCGCCGGGTGTACGGCGCTTTTGCCGATGATCCGGCGCCGCGGCGGGGGCACGTGTACCGGGAGTTGTTTGGTGGCCCGCTGGACGGGCTGCTGCTGGATGTGACGGGTTGGACGGAGACCGAGCGGGCCATCGGCGCGGCGTTGCGGACGGATATCGGGCGGTACGGGCCGGGTGGGCGTGCGGTGTATGCGCCACGTCCGGAGGACCCGCGGGTGTGGGACTGGCAGCACGACGCCCGCTGATCAGGACACGGGCTCGCCTCGTCTTGGTTGGGCGCTTCTTTTTTGCTGGCCGTCCGGCCAGCGTGGTTCGGCTTCACACCGCGGGGCCGGGTGCGGGGTTCTGTCAGGATGGGCTGGTGACGGCTGATGATGGCAGGGAAGCTTCAGGTCCGGGGAGCCTGGAGGCAGCGGTGGCGGAGGTTCGGGAGGCCGAGGCGGCGGTGAGGCTGGCCCGTCGGCGGTTGAACGAGGCGATGGTTGCTGCGGTGCTTTCGGGGGAGAGCGTGCCGGGGGTTGCTGAGCGTACGGGCCGGGATGTCATCGAGGTCCGGAACCTGCTGGCCGCGGTCCTCGGCGATCGGACCTGACCTCCGGATCCCAGATTCCGGTGCGCTGGAACCCTTGGACAGGGATGGAGGGCTTTCCCGAGTCTCAGGCTGTCGTGGCCGGTGACTGCTCGGTGGTGTGTCGGCGCTGGTGGTAGGCGAGCGCGCGGGCCATGGTGCCGGGTGGGATACCGGCCGCAGCCGGGCTGGTGCCGGCAAGCCTCGGGTAGAGGCGCCGGATGGCCTGATCGAGGGGGATCCGGAGGCATGGGCGTCGGTGGTCGCGGATAGCGGCGATGGTCTGCGTGCTGATGCTCAGGCGGCAGGCGAGGTAGGTGGCGGGCCACCCGGCCGCGGCCAGGGCGTTGAGTATCGCGGCGGCGTGGGCGGCGTCGGTCAGACCCCGCCCACCACCGCCCGCGCCGCTGCTCCCGGTGTGGGGTGTCGGGACGTTGACACCGAGGATGGCGTCGGCGGTGGCACGGGCAATCCGACCTGGCCGGACGGTGGGTGGACGGAGCAGGCGCCGGATGAGGGTGACGGAGATCCCGGAAGCATCGGCGATGTCCTGTGCCGACATGCCTCGCCGACGGAGCAGGGCGGCGTGCTCGGCAGCCTGAGCGGGCTCGACACGGGTCGACAGACCAGCGGCATGGTCACGCTCGCGCCGGTAGCGGGCACGCCGCGCGGCCTGACGGCATACGGGCCGGGTACAGCCGTAGTCCGCACACGACGCCTGACCGTGCCGCACCCGGCTGCGTGCGGGCCGGCGGGGCGCGGGAACCGCCGCAGCTACAGCCACCGGCAAAGTCACGGAAGCGGGCATGGCCAAGGATTCTACGGCTCCCGGCAGCACGTGGCCCCCAGGTCCATGCGTCCCTGGGGGCAAAGCGGGGCTGTGCTTCGGAGTGCTCAACGACGCAGCCCCGCACGCGTCACGTCCACACCAGGGTCTTTGAGAAGTGATCTTGTGTCCGGGTTCGTCAGGTCAGTCCGAGGGCGGTGAGGGGTCGCTGGTGGTCTCGGCTGGTGCGGCGGAGTGCGGCGGCGATGTTGGTGTGGCCGTCCTGGCGGTGGACGCCGATAGCGAGGTTGCGCAGACCGGCCATGACGCGGGGCAGGTGCCGGGTGCGAATCTTCGAGGCGTCCTCACGGAAGGTGCGGTCCCGGACGTGGTGGAGTTGGTTCTCGATGCGCCAGTGTCCGCGGATCCAGGCCGCGAGTTCGCTGCCGGTGGCTGCGCCGGGCGGCAGGCTCGTGACCAGGTAGATCCGCTCGATCGTCAGCTTGCCGGTGGCCAGGTCACGTCTCCAGCGCACGACTTGGAGGGCTTGGCGGGCGTGGGGGTAGTCGAGGTGGGCGAACGCGGTGGCTTCAGTCGGCGGATCTCGTCGCGGTGGTGGGCCCGTGCACGTTCGTAGTGGTCCAGGCGGATGTCGTGCCAGGGCAGGCGGCGGACCTTGTCGTGCAGGCCGGGGTGGTTCCTCTTGACGACGGCCAGGTAGTGGGCTCCGCGTTCGTGCAGGTAGGAGGCGTGGTCGTGCTGGGTGTGCAGGGCGTCTGCGGTGATCACCGTGCCGGTCAGGTCGATGCCGTCCAGGAGCGGGGCGAAGGCTGGGATCTCGTTGCTCTTACGGTCGACTTGCCTTTGGGCGAGGACTTGGCCGCTGTGGGTCATCGCGGCGATCAGCGTGGTGGCCGGCCGGTCCTTGGTGCGGGACCCGCGGAGTGTCTTGCCGTCGACGGCGATGGCCCGCCGGCCGGACACCGGGTCCTGACGTTCCTGGAGGAAGCGTCCGACGGCCCGGTCCAGAGCGTCGCCGTCCGCCGCGGCCAGGACGAGACGGATGGTCGTGGAGTGCGGCGGCCGGATCAGGCCGGTCAGCGGGTCCGGGCGGAACCCGAGCAGCGCCAGGACGCGCTGCGGCGCGTCGGCAACCCACTCGCCGCAGCAGCAGCTGACGCCGAAGCCGCACGCCGGGCTGGCGGCTGGCTTGCCCGCTTCCGAACCTGACCCCTGAAGGCGTGCCCAGGCGGGGAGCTGGTCAGGTGATTGCGTCGCTCCACGATTGCGCCACCGCAAGGTGCTGTTCGGTGTTGTGGCGGGGCAGGAGGCGCCAGCCGTGGGGGTCGACGTCGGTGTCGGTTGCGGCGGCGGTGTTGGCCATGATCTCGAACACCGCCCCCGTCAGTTCCTGCCGGGTCAATCCGCTGATCTGTGACAGGGCGAGAGTGGGCACGGGAACGGTGATCTGCCCGTGGGCCCATTCGTCCAGGACCGCGTGCGCGGTGGTCGGCCCGGCGCGCACGATGCGGGCCAGCGTGAAGCGGTACTCCGCCACAACGGGTCACCCCCCTTGATCGCACCCCCGAGGTTCACCCTGCGTCGTCTGCTGGCCCAAGTCAATGCCCGACGGGCACGGCGAGGACGGGCCGCAGGGCGGCTGCGCGGCCGCGTGCCGCCTCATGTCAGAGCCGGGACGGGATTGTGCCGCCACGTTTCAGTGACGCGCTCACTGCGGCACACAGGGGCCGGGCCAGGACGGAGTCCTGGTGCGATCTCTGAGTTTCGGGGCAGTGGTGTTGAGAGATTTGCTACTCAATGGCTGTTTTCGCGGGGTGAGGCCACTGTCGCGAGGGTGAGAGATCTGGCTCGGGGCGACTGCCAGGGAGCGTCATCGAGCAAGGTGAGCATGTTGTTGTGGGCGCGAGAGACCGCAACTGGGTTGGCGCTCTCCTTCTATACAGCACTGACTGTTGAAGTCTTAAAGTTCTGGATGAATCTTCGGGTAGAGGTTGAGTAGATCTCACCAGTCGTCCCCGCTGTTGAGGAGAGCTCGAATTCTCCTCAGGAGATTGGACTCGTGCCCGATTTCAATTCCTGTAGACTTCTAGCGCAATAGGAACATCCTGTGAGCGTTATTCTGAAGGCTAAGAAGGCTGCTATCGCAGCCGGCACAGCTTTCCTGCTGGCTGGAGCAGTGGTGGTTGGAACGGCTGGCTCGGCTGCGGCCGCAGTACCGTATACCTTTAAGGTCTGCGCGTACGGTAACTACACCGCCTATGGTGAAATCCCCCAGCAGGGCGGATATAGCACCTATCTTGTGTCCCCGGGACAGTGCCAGAAGATTACGATTAACTCGGGCAGCACGTATGGGAAGGTGTGGGGTCTGTACAACACCCACCCTAACGACAGGTTCTACGTGGGCACGGCTAACTTCACAGCGTCAAAGGGTTGGTCGGGCTCTGCCGAAGGAACAACGACCAGCCCCTGGCTGCGTAATTTCGGCTGAGCATCACCTAGCGTAGGGGCTGCCCCGGATTCCTTGGAATCCGGGGCAGCCCCTACGCCATTTAAGAGGCGCACAGAAAGGGTGGGGAAGCAGGGAACTGCGTGGAACCCTGTCTGTTGTAGTCAGCGCTTGCGCAGCTGCCGGGTGCTCTGCTGTTACCAGCGCATGCCGAGGGCGTCGAGTTCCGCGCGCCGGTGCTCGGTCAGCTTTGCGGCGCGGCGGCGGGTGTTGTCGAGGAACTGACCCAGCTTGACTTCGGTCATGGTCCCGTCGGGGTCGGTGAGTTGTTCTACGTGCTTGCGGGGCGCCTGGAGGCTTCCCTGGCGGGTGTGGAACTGCTGGGCGGCGCGAAGGTTCACGGCCCACTTGTCGGCCTGCGTACGGGGCGCCTGCGGCCTCTCCGAGGGGTCCGCTGGTCCGAGGTGGAGCATGTTTTCCAGCATCCAGGCCTGTGCGGGCAGCAGCCGGTTCCATCCCAGGCGTTGCGCCTGGACCCACGCACCGAGGTCTTCGCCCTGCACCGTGGTCTCGCCCGGCGCCAAGGGCAGAGCCTGGCCGTCTTCGATGAGGGTGCGGCACAGCCGGTAGGAGCGCTGCCAAGTCACGGGCCAGGTGGGGCACCAGGACGGGTCGATGGCCTCCAGCGCGTCCCGCCGCTCTTCCGACAGGGCGCCGGCGGTGGAGCCGACCGGCAGCCCGGCTTCGCGCCGCTGCGCGATGGTGTCCGCGAGCCTGCCGGCGGTCCGCTGGTTCTTCATCCAGACGCCTACCGGGTAGCCGTTCCAGACCGCGGTGGCGGGCGGCAGCAGGTGCCCGTGCACGGCCGCCCACTGCGTCGCGGCTGACAGTCCCTCCTGAAAAGCGACGTCCCAGTGCGACCACACCATGCCCAGATCATCCAACTCGGCGGCTCGTACAGGCTTCATTTCACCCGCGTTGAAAAACCTCCGCTGATCCGCAATCCACGTCCCGAGGGGAAAAATAGCAGGGTCCCAATCTTCCGGAGTCGTGAACGAATACGGAACGCGCAAATCGCCGTTCTCTTTCACGTAGCGGGTAGCGGCCTGGATTCCGGCACGCCAGTACGCGTTTTCCGGCCGGAGCACTCGCAGGCTCATGAACCGGGCAAGAATCGCCGGATCACGCGGCGTGGAGAAAGACAGGAGTCCCTGCGCCGGAGCCGAAAGAGCGCTCTCCCCGCCCGGGCCGCCTTCCCCACTCTCGCCGCCGGTTGCGGCGATCTCAGCGGCCGACGGCTTGGCGGCGCGGCTGTGCGCTTGCTGCTCTGCCAGCTGCTCGATGGTCTCGGTGTCGTGTGAGCGCAGCGCGGCCATGACCTTGGCGAGGCTGTTGTAGCCCTTGGAGGTGAGCATCGCGTCAGGGTCCTCGCCGGGGGCGAGGAACACCGGCACCACCAGGGACGCGACCTTGCCCTCGCCGGGCTTCATACGCAGCGCCCGGCCGACGATCTGCAGGATGTCGACGGCTGATCCGCGCACATCGCCGAAGAACACGCTGTCGCAGCCGGGGGTATCGACACCTTCCCCGAGGATGCGAACGGAGCTCAGCAAGCGCAGCCGCATCGGCACCAGGCCGCCGTCGTCGCCTTCGCCGATCGGGTCCGCGAACGTGGCCAGCGTCGCCCGGCGGCGGGCAGGGGAGTGCTCCCCGCACAACCACGATGCCCACACCCGATCCGGCTCCGCATACGTCTCGGGCTCGGCCTCCCACAACCGCCGCACGACCGCCGGCACCCCGGCCGCCATCGCCTCCGCCTCACTCGTGCGGTAATGGAACGTCAACATCCGGCGCAGACCCCGCACCGCGGCCGTCTTCACCGCAGCCGTCTGCAACGCCGCCAACCGCGACCCACGCACACTGTCAGACCGGGACTCCAACCCCAACAGCGCCGCCGCCTGCAGCTCCGGGTCAGTCACGTCCACACACACCACCTGATAGGCCGCAACCAGCCCCCGATCCCGCGCCTGCGACAACGTCAGCTTGTACGCCACCGCCCCAAAGACGCCCTCCGGGTCGTCCTTCATCGAAGCGACCAACACAGGCCCCGAACCGCCCCCACCCTCCGCATCGGGCGCCTCCCACACCCGCGGCGTCGCCGTCATATACAACCGCCGATCAGCAGGAATCCGCACGTTGTCATGCACCGCCGCCCACGGCTTCCCCACCCGGCCACTCGTCCGGTGCGCCTCGTCAACCACTACCAGCGACCAGGGCGAAAGGCCTGCCGCGTGGGCCCGTTGGAGGGTGCCCATGCCGACCGAGGCGTACGTGGCAAACACCGTCACGGTCTCCAGCCCATGCGTCCACGCCACCAGCTCGTCCACGCTCGTGGTGCACGCGAACGGCGCCTCATCGGCCCGCAGTGAGCAGATCCCGTAGAACGGACCTGAGCGGCCGCCGGCCCGCCATGCGGCCGCCGTCTGCACCAGCAGATCCAGCGTGGGAACGAGCACCAGGACCCGGCCCGCCCGCAATTTCCGCGCGGTCAATACCCCGATGAACGTCTTGCCCGAACCGGTCGCCGCAATGACCTGCGTCCGCAGACCCTGTGCAGGCATTTCCTGACCCGGAACCAACTCCAAAGCCCGCATAGCCGCATCAGACGCCTCGATCTGATGCGGAAGCGGATCCATTTCCGCCTTCTCAGATTCCCTTTCCACTACCGCAACCATGGAATGCGACTCCCCCGTCCCGGGACGATGCGAGCCCCGGCGCGGGTGTGCTCCAGGGGTGGTGTCTAGGTCCAGAGCTTAGCTGGCTAATCAATTTGACGCACACACCTCACCGGCACCTTCGAGGGCGCCGGTGCCGACTCTCTCGGCCCTCAAGGACGGGCAGTGTTTCCTGCCTCTGACTGTGACCCAGGAGGGAGGGTGAGGAGAGGGACCGAAGCGAGTAACGGACGCCCTGCCGCTGGCCTTCTAGGGCGGCAGTTCCGCTGAGCGGTCCAGAGCGAAAAGTGCTGTCCGTAGTTGAGAGGTCGCGCTGGCGCAAGCCCGTCTCGAACATGGTGTTAAGTGGTGGCTTGCTAGCGATTTTGTTTGGTTTCCATAAGTGAAAAAACTGGCGCCCATATTCTATCCATTTGAGTGTTCGGTTGCCATAGGGTCGGCAGTGAAGGTTGAACCGCGGTCCTTCATTCCGGTTGTGTTCAGGGAATTGTCCACGCCGACAGAGGGCCTCTTCGATGGGACGAATTTTGCTTGAAAGAGTAGCGCGTCACACAGCAACAGTTGCAGCCGTGGCTGGTATTGCGGCGACTGCGATCCTTGGTAGTTCCAGCAGTGCCTCAGCCGCTATCGGCTTCGCTCCGCCCTCGGCGACGGTTCCTAAGGGATACGTGAAGCTGTGCGCTAGGGGTAGTTACGCGGCATTTCTTCAGCCGACGTCCGGGAATTATGCGTCTACGACGCTCGTTCCTGCTGGAAATTGTTGGTACGGTCGTTTTGGTAGTTCCAGCAGGACCACGACCTTCAATGTCATGGGCAAGTACAACACGTCCTCGAATACGTTTCTCATCAAAACTCTCGTCTATGACGGAAGTCTGTGGGGTATCGGTATCACCACCAGAGGTACCACGGCGAATCAGGGCGCTGACGCGTATATCGATTTGTGGTGACGCCTGGATGGGGGCTTCTTCTGTAGCGCATACGAGCCAGGTAAAGAAATTATAGGCTTGCGTTCTTAAAAGAATCGCCCATACTGTGGGAAAAGACCTGCTGCGGCCCCCATTCGGGATGGGAGAGGGCCACAGCAGGCGCCCCTCCGTAGCCAGCTTGGCCCGCGGCAGCGGGCCCTGTTGGCCGGAGGCGGAGCCGAGGGCCGGTCAGGGGAGCGGAGAGAGCCTGACATTGAGGGCGCGTCAGCGCCCGTGTGGTGGGGTGGAGCGAAGCGGAGCCCCACCAGGCCCGCCAGGGGCGGCCGAACGGAGTGAGGCAAGCCCCGCAGGGGCGGGCCCGCAATCCCCCGAACGCAGTGAGGGGATTGCTCCGGGGCGCGGAGCGCCCCGGACCGCCGAGCGTAGCGAGGTGGCCGGCCCCCGCGGAGCGGGGGCCTTCGCCTGCACAGCGCGCAGCGCTGTGGTACCC
>NZ_JARAVK010000317.1:0-8725 GCF_033792765.1 Streptomyces sp. PA03-6a
AACTCGGGCGAGTAGACCTTCATCACCATAAGAGATTCCTCCTCCCCGACCCCTGGCGGGGCCGGGCTCAGAGGTGTCCACCACCCGGGGACAGGTCCCGCACTCGAACGCGACTGGGACACCGTCCTGGCCGGCCTCACCCTGCCATGAAGCAGCAGCCCCGTCGAAGGCCACATGAACCGGGGTTCCTGGCGGCCAAGCCCCCTGAGCCATCCGGCGGCGGAACAGTCACAGCAATACCTGGAACCCCTGGGTCCCACCGATCCTACGAGTGCTCAGGTTGAATCGGCGATGTCCGGCTGGTTGATCGGGCCGTTGAGGTCCAGGCCGGTGGTCGGCAGGCAGCCCTCGATCAGGTGCGGGCGATACTGGATCTTCTTCAGCTTACGCTTGATCACCTGGGTCAGGTGCGCGAGGTCGGCGGCGGCGAAGTCGGCCAGAGCCCGTTTCAGCAGGCTCCAGATCCCTTCCTGCGGTTTGAGTTTGGGCGCGTACGGCGGCAGGTGGAAGATCACCAGCCAGTCCTTGTGCTCCTCGGCGAAGTCGAACAGCTCCTGCTGAAGGTGCACATTGAGGTTGTCCCACACCCACACCACGGGGGCGCCCAGCAGCAGGTGCACCATCCGGATGAAGTCCCGGGAGTCGTTCCAGGCGAACGACTTCGGCTCGCCCTTGCGGCCATGGGAGACGCGCAGCTTGAAAAACATCCGCGCCCGCTGGCCAGCCTTGAAGCACACCGCGCCGGCGATGTTCACCCTGCCTCCGCGCCGTCCGGCCACTCGCACGATAGGCCTCGCCCCGCGCGGCGCCCAGGTCCGCCCCTTCAGTGGAATCAACGACTGCCCGGCCTCGTCCGCGAAGCAGATGTAGGCACCCAGGTGTGCGGCGGTGGTTTTACCTGCGGCCATACCTCGGCCTTCCACACCTCAATCACCTCCTCGCTGCGCTCCAGCGACCGCCGCAGCGGCACCTGCCAGCTCCAGCCGTGCCGCCTGAGCAGCCGCCACACCCCCTGCACGGTGTAGCCGATGTGGAACAACCGGCCGATCAGCAGCTTCACCCGCTTCAGGGTCCAGCTCTGGTGTTCGTCGTCAAAGCCGTGCGCCAGCGGTCCCCGCTTCAACTCCGTTTCCAGCCGTAGCCACTGCTGGGACGTCAGCTTCTCCACCGACAGGAGCCCGGCCGAAGCCAGCGCCGCCGCACCCCCACGCCGCCAGGCCGCCCGCCACCGACGCACCGACCGGTCCGTCACCCGCAGGTCGGCCGCGATCTACGCCGTGCCCGCTCCGGACTCAAACCGCTTGGCCGCCTCCAGCCGTAACGCCTCACGCTTGTCCTGCTCGGCAGGCGTCAGCCCACCCCCTTGCGCGTACCGCATGAGACGGTCGTACCGCAGGGATCACACCCCGTCACCACCCCGGACACCGCGCATTCAACCTGAGTGACCGGTTCGAACCCACCAGGAATGTAGGGCAACAGTCATGCCGGGCCCAGAGGCCAACAGCCCCATTGCAGGCCGCGAAAAGGATAACCAGGGGGAGCGGGGCCCCGACTGCGCCCGCCGGACGCATGTTTGCGACGTACCTGGGGACAGCCCGTCGCAAACGCTTGGCCCGGCATGGGCTAACCCGACAAGCCTAGCGCCCGCCAGGACCAAGACGTTCGCCCCCTCGAACAGTTGGCGCAGATATTCTTTCTCAGTCGCATACTGAGGAACGCAAACACCACACCGCCATGGACGCGCACACCGAGAGCCTGGTCGCACCTCTCGTCACGTCACGCAGGCTTTCCCGGCAGAGTAGGCGCCAGCTACGAGACGGGGTGCTCTCGGGCCAGCAGAAGAGACACGACAACATGACGTCGCCGATGCAGCCGATGCCGCAACTCCGACGTAGCCGCCGCTCGTCAGCAGGTCAGTCCTGGCCAGCACCGCCCTTATCGGGTCCATCCGCGCCGCCGGCGCATACCATCAGCACGGCTGAACATCACTCCCACACGTCCTCGGACCGAACCTGAACGGCCCCGAGCTCACGGCGACAACGGCACTCCTGACACCGACGACGGCCTGGTAGACGTGACCGCCAGTTCGACCGAGCCATGGGCCGCGCTGAGCCCCGTTCCCTGAGATCACGACCACCACATATTCGCCCGGCTAAACAACTACGTCAGACCGCCTGTTCGGCGACACGCACTCGCAAGGCATTCTTGTCCACCTTCCCCAGACTCGTGAGCGGCATTTCATCCACAAAGTGGACATAACGAGGGACCTGCACGTGCCCCTTGCGGGCCCGGACATAACTTTGCAGTTCTTCGGCACTTACCTTTGAGTCTCCCCGCAGGACGACGACGACGTTTACAGCTTCCCCTGTTTCTTCGTCTGATGTTCCAAACACCGCGGCTTGGGAAACTGCCTCATGTTCGACGAGCACCTCCTCAAGCCCTCGAGGGTAGACGTTAGGGCCGGAACTCATGACGATCAGGTCATTAAGGCGGTCTAGGATGTACAGATATCCCCCATCATCCATTCTGCCAACATCACCGGTATGCAACCAGCCATTCCGGAAGGTTTCTGCAGTCAAGTCGGGAAGGTTCTTGTAGCCGTCCATCACCATGGGACTGCGCACGCATATTTCGCCGACCTCCCCATCACGTATTTCAACGCCGTCACTGTCCAAAATCGTCACAGCTGCACTGACTGCTGGCCGGCCACAGGATGCCAACAACTCCGGGCGATTCGGATCGTGGTCTCCCCTTGATAGATAGGAAATGGGGTAGCACTCTGTCTGACCATACAGTTGCGCAAACACTGGGCCGAGACGGTCCATCCCTTCCCTCAGCCGCTCCGGAGCCATGGAGGCGCCGCCATACAGAAGAAGCTCCAGACAGGACAAGTCAGCCTTCCGATTATCCAGCGAGTTCAGCATCGCATAGATCATGCTTGGCATCATCAGAGTAAAGTTTATACGCTCTCTTTCGATCACCGAGAGAATGTGATCCGTGGTCACGTCACTCAGCAGATGAACCGAACCTCCACGCATGAGGGTCGGCAAAACTTTCACACCCGAAACGTGACTTAGTGGACCAATCATGAGAAACCGCGGGTTCTTTGGAATCTCAAAATCCGACAAGATTGAAGCAAAGGTGTGCGAGGATGAAGGGGAATGTCGCCGAACCGCTCCCTTTGGGTATCCGGTAGTACCCCCGGTGTAGCTAATAAATGCCACATCTTCAGGCTCCGCAAAGCTCCGCGGAGAAACCGCCCCCGCCTTTCCGGCAGCAGCAATCAGATCAACCCCGAATCCTAGGGGACCCAGAGTAAAAACTTGGGACAACTGATCCGTTCGGGCCGCCAACTCGCCGCCCCTCTCAGCCCGTGAAACGTCGACAATCAGAACATCTGCCCCGGCATCCCTGAGCTGATGTTCCTGGTCTTCCAAGGAGGAGAAGTACAACACCCAGGTGACCGCCATCCCGCTAGCCTGGGCGGCAATAAGCGCACACCAAGTCTCCGCCCGGTTTCCGGACAACAGAGCTACGCAGCTACCCCGCCGCAGACCGTGAGCTGCAAATACCGACTGCATCCGCCCTATCAGGTCGGACGCCCCAGCATACGTCAACGCACCGCCTTCCCAAGCGAACGCTATTCGGTCCGGATACCACCGAAGAACGTCCAGGGTAAAACCACTTAGGGTTGGCCCAACTTGGGTCACATTAGCCATAAAGTCACTCCGATAACATTGAGGCAGACGCTGGATTACGCCGACACAGGCACATCAGTTGCCAAGCCGACCAACCAAACAATCAGGGCATTTCATCCGACATCCATCTGACAACCGCGTGCGCAGACGAATCCGCGTGCTGGATCATCATGGTGAAATGATCACCGGGAACCTCCTCTTCGACATGAGGAAATTCCCAATTGTGTCGCCATTCGTGTCGCTCCAACGCGATCGCTTCAGCACTCACTGGAGGTTCGCTAGGCCTGAGCATGAGAATGGGCGTTCTAATCTCGTGCGGAGTCCATTCGCTGATGAATCTCCCGTAGAACGCCGATGCGGTGATCTTGTGATACGTGTGAGTGCCCACCGGTTCCAGCGCATCATTCTGCCGGCGCAAAAGGCTCATCAGCCGCGGCGATACCTGACTCAGCAGAAGGGTGTCGAGCAGAGCCACACCGCTCGGTGATTTTCCTTGCTGTTCCAGTGACCAAGCCACTGCGTGCGCGAGCACGCCACCAGACGAATGCGCGAGAATAATGCACTCCTGGCCGCTAAAACGCTGAACGATCGCGGAAGCAACAGCTTCCACCAAAACGTTCCAAGTGCCGGCCAGTGGACCAGCGGAGTCGAACCCGGGAAGAACCGCTACCGATACGTGCCGATCTTTGAGCGAATCCGCCAGGCGGCTGTAACTTGCAACCGGCTCCGACGTGAGGAAAGAGGGGATGCAGATGATCCTGGGACCAGCGGCGTCACCACTCGCTAGCGTGACAAATTTCACCTGCGAGGCAACGACCTCGACGGATTCCGACTTCTCCCGCCAGGCAGCGGCCGATTGGGCAACAACTTGCATTTCATGGAACATGCCGGATTTCCGCATCGCAAGATGGACGCGCTCTATCGATTCTTCCAATGAAATAACCGAAGCGTCGGAACGCTCTCCGCCGGAAGCGGGGGCGTGGAGTGGTCTCTCCAGAATCGATGGCCTGGCGCTTTTGTCGACTACAGCACCATTCATTTGATCCTTCAAGTATGCTGCAATTGCTTCGCAGTTGCGATACTCGAATACCAGAGAGGCTGGCAGAGTGAAACCGACCGCGCCACTGAGTGAATTGCGGAATTCGATGGACATCAGTGAATCGAAGCCCAGTTCCCTGAAATCTTGCTCGGGCTCGATGTCATCGGGCGATTGAAACCCTAGAATTGAAGCGACAAAACTTCGAACCATTGGGAGGAGGTCCTCCTGGTCAGGCTGAGCAAAGGAGACATCAGGGCGTTGTGTACCCAAGTCAACTTCAACACGAGGTGCCCTTCCCAGAGGCAGCCGGACAGGTTCGTCCACCAGGGACCGAAGCACCGGGGGAATTTCATCCACGCGGGCACTCAGACTCTTGGGATTCAATCGCAGCGCCACAGCATGCCCAACACTGGCACTGACGGAGCGATCCAAGAGGCTTAAGGCGTCGGAAGTTCGCAGCGGTGGCATACCCAGACGATCCATCCGATGACGGGTCACCGCACCACCTCCTTCGTTCAGGACGGCGGTGTGTTCCCAGAGCCCCCATGCGATCGACGTCGCGGGCAACCCGAGACTGTGCCGATAACTAGCGAACCCGTCCAGGAAGGAATTTCCGGCAGCGTAGGCACCCTGGCCGGCTCCCAGCGTCAGTCCTGCTGCTGAAGAAAAGAGGACGAACGCCGAGATTTTACGATCGAGCGTGGCAGCATGAAGATTCCAGGTTCCCTTCACCTTGGCCTCGAAAACCCGGCTGATCTGTTGCGGTGTCATGGCTGTGATGACCGCATTGTCAAGCACTCCGCCCGCGTGGACAATTGCAGTGATGTCCCGCTCCGCCTCCAAGAGGAGCGTCAGGGCAGCACGATCTGCTACGTCACAGGCGGCGATGCGTGCGTTCGCACCGAGCTTGAGAAGCTCCTCACGCAGAGAGGACGCTGTCTGCGTCAGCCCTTGACGGCTTACCAGGAGAAGATTTCTCACCCCCTGATCGGCAACGAGGTGCCGCGCCACGAGGGACCCCAAGCCACCGGTACCGCCGGTAATGACCACAGTTCCCGTGCCTGCCCACGTATTATCAGTCCGTGGACTGAACTCCGCCGCCCTGAGGCGCGGCCGCAGTGCTTTGCCCTCGCGGAACGCGATTTCGGGCTCGCAGGTACCCAACACGGCCGCCAGCCCATGCTCGGTTGGGCTATCAACCAGGGTAAACCGTCCCGGATTCTCAGCCTGAGCGGCACGCACGAGCCCCCATATCGCTGAATGAGCTACGTTCTGCACGTACTCACCGGGGACGACCGCCATCGCATCGTGGGTAAGGACAACGAGGTGGGCTGCAGAGAAGCGTTCCAGAGTCAGCCAGCGTTGAAGAACTTCGAGAACCATAATCGTTGTGTCTTCGGTGGGCATCGCGTCCGGAACGCGCCAGAAAACGATTTCCGGTACCGCGCCGTGATCTTTCATGATCCAGTCGTATTGCACAACCGATAGATCGCAATCATTCGCACACAGCGCCAGCGGTTCCCAGTCGATGCACCACAGAGAATTCTCGACATCTGAACCAGTGTCCAGTTGCGCTGGAGTCGCCGGGCGGCTGATCAATGATCCTATGCTGACGACTGGCTCATTGTCGAGATTTCTTATTTCGACGCGAACGCCGATCTTTTCCGGCTTGATCCACACACGCACATGGCGTGCGCCAGTGGAATGGACGGTCACGTCCGAGAAGACGAACGGCAGGACGGTTTCACGCACGCTTTCCGCGAGGAGTCCCGCGTGCAGGCAGGCATCTAGTATGGCTGGGTGAACTAGATATCCATCGGTTTCCACTCCTTCGGCGAGGACAACCTCGGCGAACAGTCCGTCTCCGTTCCGATGAAGTGCGCGTACAGCCTGAAAGGCCGGACCATAACAATATCCAGCTTGCTGCAGATCACCGTAGGCGCCGCTCAGGTTAACGCTCTCGGCATCTGCGGGTAGCCACTTCCACGGAATGGCATCGGCAGAGGTGTGGGGGCTGCGGCTGAGCCTCCCCCGGCAATTTCTGATCCATGAAGCTTTTCCGTCCGCGTCAGCAGCGCGCGAATAAATCGTGAAGGACCGCTCCCCATACGTGTCGAGTTTGCAGACCTCGATCCGCAGGTCGACGGACAAACCGGAGGGAACGAAAAGCGCGGTTTCGAGGGTCAGTTCAGCCAGTTCGGGATAGCCGATCTCTCTTCCCGCATAGCAGGCCAGTTCAAGCAATCCTGTGCCCGGCAACAGGACACGCCCGAATACTTCGTGGTCACCCAGCCATGCATTTTTGTACTCATCCAGCCGGCCAGTGAAGACGAATCCTTGGGTGTCAGGAAGCGCTATCGCCTGGTTCAGCAGCGGATGGCTGCCCTGGGTTCCCTGGGAGGAAAGATGATCACTCCCTGCGTTAACCCAGTAGCGTGTACGCCTAAACGGATAGGTGGGCAGCTTCACTTGCTTGCCGGAATCGTAAAGCCTGGGCCAGTCCACAGCAGCACCGTAAACGAACGCTCGCCCGAGGGCTGTAAGAAACTGCCGAAGCTCGGCACTTCCTCTCTTCAACACAGGAACGAAAAAAGCCTCGGGAAGGAAATTGGACCCGAGTGCCGACAGGATCGCGTCGGGGCCTACTTCAATAAATATGGGTGGACTGTCCTCGGACAGAGCTGACAAGGCATCATAAAACCGCACTTCGGAGACGACATGCCTAACCCAGTATTCCGGGTTGCTCATTTCATCCGATACACTTCCGCCCGTTACCGAGGAGACGATCGGAATTTTTGGTAGATGGTACTCAACACTCCGTGCTACTCCGGAAAAATCTCCGAGGACCGGTTCCATCAAAGGCGTATGGAAAGCATGCCCAACCTTCAACCACTTGGCATCCGAGAAGTGCTCAACGAGCGTCACGAGCCGATCTCTCTCTCCGGCGATCACCACCGATGAGGGGCCATTGATCGCTGCAACAAAGACTCCGTCCGGCAATCGTGAGCGAACTTCCTCCTCCTTCGCGCGAACTGATAGCATGGCGCCACCGGAGGGCAATTCCTGCATGAGACGTCCACGCGCCTCGATCAGTTTCCGCGCGTCAGCCAGAGAAAAAATCCCCGCTATGCATGCTGCCGCAAATTCACCGATGGAGTGCCCAAGCACAACGCTTGGATGTACACCGAGCGACTGCATCAGTCGCGCCAGGGCGTATTCCAATGCAAACAAGGCGGGTTGCGCATCTTTACTTCTGGAGAGATAGGTTTCGCCCGAGAATATCTCGTCGCGGAGATCTGACGCGCACGCCTCATCGAAGGCTGCCGAAAACACGGGAAAATGACGATAGAGCTCTTTTCCCATTTTCAGGGTCTGAGAGCCCTGCCCGGTGAACAGAAACGCACATTCCGAAGAAACCGCCTTGCCTTCGGCCGCCACACTGCGATCGGACAACAGAACGGCGCGGTAGCGGTAATCCGATGCTGTTGCGGCCAGAGAGTAGCCAACATCACCGCCTGAAATATCAGGGCTATTGTCAACGTGACGGACTATCTGGACGCACCGTTCTCGTAGCGCGGCGGAAGTCTTTGCTGATAGCACCCAAGGATGAAGCGGCCGCGAGATTTCACCGGATGCATCCGCGCATCGTTCCGCAGGGGTGTGTTCGAGGATGAGGTGGGCGTTGGTGCCGGAGACGCCGAAGGAGGAGATACCGGCGCGTCGGGGATGGTCGGTTTGAGGCCAGGCAGTTGAGGCGTTGATGAGGCGGAGGGTGCCCGAGCTCCAGTCGATTTTGGTGCTGGGCGTTTCCGCGTGGAGCGTCGGTGGGAGGGTGTTGTGCTGCATGGCGAGGATCATTTTGATCACGGCGGTGACGCCGGCGGCTGCTTGGGTGTGGCCGATGTTGGATTTGACGGACCCGAGCCAGAGGGGTTGTTCGGGGGTGTGGTGCTGCCCGTAGGTGGCGAGGAGGGCCTGGGCCTCGATC
>NZ_JARAVK010000318.1:0-8713 GCF_033792765.1 Streptomyces sp. PA03-6a
CCGCCGTCCCCGACGCCGAGGGGCACCTCCAGGTGACCCTCCCCCCGACCTCCTGGCCGGACAGCGGCCCCGTGGCGACCTGGCGTCCCGCCCGTCCCGCCGACGGCACCGGGGAGCGGCCCGCCGCCCGGGACGCGGCGCCCGCCGACGGCCCGACGACCACCGGCACCGGCGCCGGGAACGTGGGCGTGGACGCCCTCGCCGCTCCCGCGCCCGGACCGGGGCCGGCGCAGGACGCGCCGGACACCCCGGCCCGGCGGGACACCCCGCAGCGCGGCCTGTCCGAGCAGACCCGCACGGTCGCGCTGCCCCAGGGCCGCCGCGGAGGCGGGAAGGCCGCGGAGGCCGGCAGCCGGATGGCCGGGGCCATAGGGGGCTGGGCCAGGCGCCTGGCGGCCGGACGCGGCGCCCCGGGCGCCGACGGCCCCGGGGGCGGCGCGGCGACGTACGACCAGGCCGACGCCGCCGCGCTGCGCGAGCGCTGGCCCGATCCTGCGGCCGTCCTGCTCACCGCGCTCGGACCGGGCCCGCGGCTGTGGGAGCGCGCCCTCGGCCATCCCGACCTGCTCACGGTCCGGCTCGGCACCGCCGACCTGACCGCCGAGGACGGCTTCCGGACGCTGCCCGCCGTGCCGTTCACCGTCGACCTGCGCGACCCGCACACCCATGTGCTGGGCCTCGCCGGACCGCGCCCGAGGCTGTCCGGGCTGGCCCGGGCGGTGATCGCCCAGCTGTGCGCGCTGCACCCGCCCGGCGTGCTGGAGGTCGTCCTGGTCAACGCCGACCGCTCCCGTCCCGCCGAACAGCGGGCCGAGGAGTGGGGGTGGCTGAACTGGCTGCCGCATCTGCGCCCGGCGCACGGCCAGGACTGCCGGCTGCTCACCGCCACGGACCGGGAGCAGGCGGAGGCCCGCGTCTCCGAGGTGGTCCGGCGCATCGAGGAGGGCCCGCTCGGCACGGGCTGGGCGACCGCCTCCCCGGAGGAGGTGGCCGAGGCCGCGGCACGCCGCGAGGGCCCGTACACCCTGCTGGTGGTGGACGGCGACCCGGGCTCGGCCTATCTGCGCGAGGCCGCGGGCCGCATCGCGGCCGCCGGGCCGTCGGTCGGGGTGCACCTGCTGTGCCTGGCCGAGAGCCCGGAGCGGCTGGCCGCCGGGTGCGGTGCCGTCGCCGTACTGGAGGGCGACGTCGCGACGACGCTGCGGATGGAGCCGCACGGCCCGGAGCACATGACCATGGAGGCGGTGTCGGCGGCCTGGGCCGAGCGTTTCGCGCGCGCCCTCGCTCCGCTGCGCGAGGGCGACGCCGCCGCGCCCCGGCGTACGCGCTCCGCGCTGCCGCCGACGGCCCGGCTGCTGGACGAACTGGACCTGGCCCTCGCCACCCCGGCGAAGATCGCGACCCGCTGGGCCGAGCCCGCTCCCTCCGGCGGCGCCGCCGCGGCGGTCCTGGGCGCCGGCCCGGAGGGCCGGGTCCTGGTCGACCTGGTCGCCGAGGGGCCGCACCTGCTGGTCGGCGGCGCCGCGGGCGCCGGCAAGACCGAACTGCTGCGTTCGGTGGCCGCCGCCCTGTCCGCGGGCGAGCGGCCGGACCGGCTGGCCCTGGTCCTCGTCGACGGCGCCGGGTCGGAGCGCGGCGAGGGGCTGCGCACCTGCACCGACCTCCCGCACGTCTCCACCTATCTGTCCGCCTCCGACCCGGTGCGGATGCGCGAGTTCGCGCAGGCCCTCACGGCGGAGCTGAGGCGCCGTGACGAGCTGCTGGACGGGGGCGACTTCGCGCAGTGGCACGAGCGCCGCCGACTGCCCGCCGTGCCCCGCCAGGTGGAGCCGGGCCACGCCCCGGCCGGTGCCGCCGACCCGCAGGTGCGCGGCGCGGTGCGGGTACGGACCCGCACCACCGAGCCGCTGCCCCGGCTGGTCGTGGTGGTGGACGACTTCGACGTCCTGGTCGCTCCCGCACTGGGCAGTCCCGGCCGGCCCGCCGCGGGCTCGGTGGTCCGCGCCCTGGAGGGCGTGGCGCGCGACGGTGAGCGTCTCGGCGTCCACCTGGTCGCCGCGACCGGCCGCCCGGAGCGCACCGCGGGCACCGACACCGACGACGCGGCGCGGCTGCGGATCGCGCTGCGCACCGAGGAGCCGGAGTCGGCCGCGCTGCTGGTCGCCGTCGAGGAGCCGGCGACCGTCGACGACGCCCTGCCGGGCCGGGGTTACCTGCGCCGGCCGGACGGAGCGGTCACGGCCTTCCAGGCCGGACGGGTCAGTGGCCGGATCCCGCGTACGGCGACCCTGCGGCCCACGGTGGTCCCGCTGGAATGGGAGCGCATGGGCGATCCGCCGACCCGCCGCCCGGTCCGCGAACTGGGCAACGGCCCCACCGACCTCGCCCTGCTGGCCAGTGCCCTGCAGCGTGCCGCGGAGTCCGCGGCGGCCGATCCGGTGCCGCCGCTGCTCTGAGCCCTCCCGGTCCCCTGCGCCGGCCGCACCGCCGGTCACATGAAGGTCACGATCCAACCGCCGTGCGCTGAGGCGCTATTGCGGCGGTTATCAGACAGGGCGTAGGACTGAACGCGGAACAGCGGATGACGCGGGGACGGGACGCCCGGCGCAGCTGCCACGGCCATGCGGCGGGCTGCCACCGCGGCGCGGGTCCGCGCTGAGGGGATGGGCAGGCAGATGCGGACATCCAGCAGGCGCACGCGACGTACACGCGAAGCGGTCATCGCCGCCGTGGCGACGGCCGCCCTGGCGCTGACGGCCGCCGGGTGCGGCGGAGGCGACGACGACAAGGGCGACCCCGGTGGGGGCCGGAGCAGTTCCGGTGGCGGCGGGAGCGTCTCGCTGCCGGACCTCAAGGGCGTCAAGCTCGAGGTCGCGGCGGTGTGGACCGGACCGGAGCAGAAGAACTTCCAGAAGGTGCTGGACGAGTTCACCCGGCGCACCGGGGCCGAGGTCGGCTTCGTGCCCACCGGCGACAACGTCTCCACCTTCCTCGGTACGAAGATCGAGGGCGGCCAGCCGCCGGACGTGGCGTTCCTCCCGCAGGTCGGCGTGTTACGGCAGTTCGCGCAGAAGGGCTGGCTGAAGCCGCTCTCCTCCGACGTCCAGGCGCAGCTCGACAAGAACTTCACCACGGGCTGGAAGGACCTGGGCGCGTACGAGGGCAAGCAGTACGGCGTCTACGCCAAGGCCGCCAACAAGTCGCTGGTCTGGTACAACACCGCGGCCTTCGAGAACGCCGGGGTCTCCGAACCTCCGGCCACCTGGGACGACTTCCTCCAGACCGCCGAGACCCTCTTCGAGTCGGGCACTCCCCCGGTATCGGTCGGCGGGGCGGACGGCTGGACCCTCACCGACTGGTTCGAGAACATCTACCTCTCCCAGGCCGGGCCGGAGAAGTACGACCAGCTGGCCGAGCACAAGATCAAGTGGACCGACCCCTCGGTGAAGGACGCGCTCACCACCCTCGCCCAGCTCTTCGGCAAGAAGGACCTGATCGCCGGCGGGCAGAGCGGTGCGCTCAAGACCGACTTCCCGAAGTCCGTGACGCAGACCTTCACCGGCAACCCGCCGAAGGCCGGCATGGTCTACGAGGGCGACTTCGTCGGCGCGTTCATCGGCGACAACACCAAGGCGAAGGTGGGCGAGGACGCCAAGGTCTTCCCCTTCCCCGCGGTGGGCTCCGGCAAGGCGCCGGTGGTCAGCGGCGGTGACGTCGGTGTGGCGCTGAAGGACACCAAGGGCGCGCAGGCGCTGCTGACCTTCCTCGCCTCCACCGACGCGGCGAAGGTGTGGGCCTCCTCGGGCGGCTTCGTCTCGCCGAACAAGTCGCTGGACCTGTCGGCGTACCCGGACGAGGTCTCCCGCTCGATCGCCCAAGGCCTGGTCGCGGCGGGCGACGACTTCCGCTTTGACATGTCCGACCAGGCCCCGGCGGCCTTCGGCGGCACCGCGGGCAAGGGCGAGTGGAAGGACCTGCAGGACTTCCTGAGGAACCCCTCCGACGTCGCCGGCACGCAGGCCAAGCTGGAAGCGGACGCCGCCAAGGCGTACGCCGGCTAGGCGGCCACGATGGCGACGGCGGCCACGGCGAAGGGGCCGGCCGCTCCCGGCGGCGCTCCCTCCGCCCCGGGCAGGAGCGTCATGGGCACCCGGCGCTGGGTGGCGGGACTGTTCCTGCTGCCCGCGCTGGTGCTGCTGGGCGCGCTGGTGGTGTACCCGATCGGGTACACCACCTGGCGCAGCCTGTTCGACAAGGCCGGCTCGGGTTTCGTCGGCCTGCACAACTACGCCTCGGTCTTCAGCGACGACAGCACCCTGACGGCGCTGCGCAACACCGCGGTCTGGGTGGTCGTGGCGCCGGTGCTGGCCACGGCCCTCGGGCTGGTCTTCGCGGTGCTGACCGAACGGGTGAGCTGGGGCACCGCCTTCAAGCTGGTCGTCTTCATGCCGATGGCGATCTCGATGCTGGCGGCCGGGATCATCTTCCGGCTGGTGTACGAGCAGGACCCGGCGCGCGGCGCGGCCAACGCGGTCGTGGTCGGTGTCCACGACACCTTCGCCGAGTCCTCGGCGTACCCCGGGGCCCGGCCCCGGCCGAACGGCTCGCTGGCGGCCTCGGGAGGAGGCTCGTACACCACGCGGGACGCCGCCGGGCAGGGGACGGCGGTCGGGCTGCCGCTGATCGGCATCCCGGCGGCGAAGCTGCCCGCGGGCACCGCGGACGCCCGGCAGGCCGCCGCGGGCCCCGGCGTGACCGGCACCGTGTGGCTGGACTTCAAGCCGGGCGGCGGCGGCGAGCCCGGGGTGATCGACGCCGGTGAGAAGGCGCTGGAGGGCGTCAAGGTCGAGGCCGTGCGCGACGGACGGGTGGTGGCCTCGGCCACCTCCGGCACGGACGGCACCTTCTCGCTGCCCGCCTCGGCGGCCGGGGCCCAACTGCGGCTGCCGGCGTCGAACTTCGCGGAGCCATACAACGGTGTCGACTGGCTCGGCCCCACCCTGGTGACGCCCGCCATCATCGGGTCGTACCTGTGGATGTGGGCGGGCTTCGCCATGGTCCTCATCGCGGCGGGCCTGGCGGGGGTGCCGCGGGAGCTGATGGAGGCGGCGCGCATCGACGGCGCCAACGAGTGGCAGGTCTTCCGCAGGATCACCGTGCCGCTGCTGGCGCCGGTGCTGGTCGTGGTCGTCGTGACACTCATGATCAACGTGATGAAGATCTTCGACCTGGTCTACATCGTCGCGCCCGACACCTCCAAGGACGAGGCCAACGTCCTGGCCCTGCAGCTGTACCTGTCCTCCTTCGGGGCCGGCAACGACCAGGGCGTGGGCAGCGCGATCGGTGTGGTCCTGCTGCTGCTGGTCGTCCCGGTCATGGTCTTCAACATCCGCCGACTGCGCAGGGAGGCCCGACGATGACGACCGTCGCAGGCACAGCGGAACCGGCGGGCCCCGCCGAGGCGCGGGCCACCACGGCCGCCGCCCGGCGGTCCTTCGCCTCGCGGGTGGCGGCCCGTACCAGCGGCGGGGCGCTGCGGGTGTTCCTGGTGCTGGTGGCCCTGTTCTGGCTGATGCCGACCGTGGGGCTGCTGATCTCCTCCTTCCGCGGGCCGGTGGACATCGCCGACTCCGGCTGGTGGAAGGTGTTCACCACACCCTCGCAGCTGACCGTCACCAACTACCGGGAGCTGCTCGGCAACGACGCCGTCACCTCCTCGCTGGTCAACACCGCCCTGATCACGGTGCCGGCCACGCTGCTGGTGGTGGTGATCGGGGCGCTGGCGGGCTACGCCTTCGCCTGGATGGAGTTCCCGGGCCGGGACTGGCTGTTCCTCGTGGTGGTGGGGCTGCTGGTGGTGCCGGTGCAGATCGCGCTCGTCCCGGTGGCGAAGCTGTTCGGGCAGATCGGGATCTTCGGCGACATCATCGGCGTGGTGCTCTTCCACGTCGGCTTCGGCCTGCCGTTCGCGGTCTTCCTGCTGCGCAACTTCTTCGCGGAGATCCCGCGGGAGCTGCTGGAGGCGGCCCGGCTGGACGGCGCGGGCGAGCTGCGGCTGTTCGCCACCGTGATCATGCCCCTGGGCGGCCCGGCGATCGCCTCGCTCGGCATCTTCCAGTTCCTGTGGGTGTGGAACGACATGCTGGTGGCGCTGATCTTCTCCAACAGCGGCTCGCAGCCCATCACGGTCGCGCTGCAGCAGCAGGTCCGGCAGTTCGGCAACAACATCGACGTCCTGGCACCGGGGGCCTTCGTGTCGATGGTGGTCCCGCTCGTCGTCTTCTTCGCCTTCCAGCGCCAGTTCGTCTCCGGCGTCATGGCGGGCGCCGTGAAGTGACCCCGTAACCCTCCGCAGGCCAGAGGGGCAACACTCCGTCGTCGGACGGGTCGCCGTACGCGGCGTACGCCCGGGATATAACGGGCATACGCCGCGTAAGCCGACATTATGGATGTGCTGCCTTGCCCCGGTTCAGCGTCATCGTGCCCGCCCACAAGGTGCAGGCCTACCTGCACGAGTGCCTGGAGTCCGTGCTCGGGCAGAGCTTCTCGGACTTCGAGGTGATCGCCGTCGACGACCGCTCCCCGGACGCCAGCGGTGCCATCCTCGACGCCTTCGCGGCCCGCGACCGCAGGGTGACCGTCCTGCACCTGAAGGAGAACGTGGGTCTCGGCCCGGCCCGCAACGCCGGGATGGCCCGCGCCACCGGGGACTACCTGCTCTTCCTCGACAGCGACGACACCCTCGCGCCCGGCTCCCTGCAGGCCGTCGCCGACCGCCTGAAGGAGACCGCCGAGCCGGACGTGCTGGTCTACGACTACGCCCGCACCTACTGGGACGGCCGTGTCGTGCGCAACCAGCGCGCCCCCCTGCTCGCCCAGGACGCACGCCCCGCCGGGCCCCTCGACGACCGGCCCGAGCTGCTGCGGCTGCTGCCGGTCGCCTGGAACAAGGCGTACCGGCGGGAGTTCGTCCAGCGCCGCGACCTCGCCTTCCCGCCCGGCTGGTACGAGGACGTCCCCTGGACCTACCCCCTGCTGCTGTCCGCCCGCAGCATCGCGGTGCTCGACCGGGTCTGCGTGCACTACCGGCAGCGCCGCCGGGGCAGCATCCTGCGCACCACCAGCAGCCGGCACTTCGACGTCTTCGACCAGTACGACCGGGTCTTCGCCTTCCTCGACCGCAACCCCGCCCTCGACAGCTGGCGGGCCGCCCTCTTCAGCCGGATGACCGACCACCTGCTGGCGGTCTACAACACCCCCGGCCGGCTGCCCCGCTCGGCCCGGGGCGTCTACTTCCAGCGCTGCAGCGTCCACTTCCGCCGCTACCGCCCGCAGGAGCCCGGCTCCCGTCCGCACGGCGTCCCCGGCGGCACCCGGCGGCTGCTCGTGCGGCTCGGCGCGCGGCAGGTCTTCGACGCCGTGCGCACCGCCAACGCGCTGCGCAGGAGGCTGCGGCGGCTGGTGAAGGACACCGCCCGGGCGGCCCGGGAGGCGGGCCTGCGGCTGCACTACCGGATCCAGCGGCAGCGCCGCCTCGACCCGGACCTGGCCGTCTTCGCGGCCTGCCGCTACGCCGGCTACGGCGGCGACCCCGCCGCCCTGGAGGCCGCCGTCCGCGACCTGGCCCCGCACCTGCGCACCGCGTGGATCACGACCCCGGCGTACGCGGCCACCCTGCCGCGCGGCGTACGCCGGCTCCAGCCCGGCTCGCCCGCGTACTGGACGGCGCTGGCGCGCGCCACCTATCTGGTCAACGACGTCAACTTCCCGCACGCCTACCGCAAGCGGCGCGGCCAGGTGAACCTCCACACCCACCAGGGCACCCCGCTCGGCCGCACGGGCCTGGACGTCCAGGGGCACCCGGCCGCCTCGGCGGGCCGTGACTTCGCCCGGATGCTGGCCCACACCGACCGCTGGGACTTCTGCCTGTCCGCCAACCCGCACTCGACCGTGGTCTGGGAGCGGGCCTACCCCGCCGGCTACACCACCTTGGAGCACGGGCGGCCCGGCAACGACGTCCTGCTGCGCGCCGACGCCGACGACGTGCGGCGGATCCGGGCCCGGCTGGGCATCCCGCCGGAGTCCACGGCGATCCTGTACGCGCCCGCGCACCGCGACTACCGGCGCGGCTTCCACCCGCCCGTCGACCTGGTCCGGCTGGCCCGTGAACTCGGCCCCGGCCACGTGGTCCTGTACCGGGCACCGGACGGCCACGGCGGCTCGGGCACGCTCCCCGAGGGGCTGCCGGACACCGTGCTGGACGTCTCCGCCCACCCTTCGGTCCAGGAGCTGTGCCTCGCGGCGGACGCCCTGGTGACCGACTACTCCCCCCTGATGTTCGACTACGCCGGCCTCGACCGCCCGATCGTGGTCCACGCCGAGGACTGGACGGCCTACCGGGCCGCCCGCGGCACGTACTTCGACATCACCGCCGGCGCCCCCGGGCCGGTCGCCCGGAGCGAGGACGAACTCCTGTCCATCCTCACCACGGACACCTGGCGCGGCCCCCGTTCGGCCCAGTCCCGGGCGGCGTTCCGGGCCCACTTCTGCCCGTGGGACGACGGCCACGCCGCCGAGCGGGTCGTGCGGCGGGTCTTCCTCGGCGAGGACGGCGGCGTGGCCGTCTTCCCACGGCCAGAAGTGGGCCCGAAACTGTTCCTTAAACACATTTTACCCGGCCCACAAAAAAGGCCGGGAATAAATCGGTTGACGC
>NZ_JARAVK010000319.1:0-8709 GCF_033792765.1 Streptomyces sp. PA03-6a
GGTCGGCGGGTGCGGCGGCCTCGGCGGACTTCTCCAGCCCGGACAGCACCTGTCCGGTGGCCCGGTCCCATGTGGCGAGGCTCGCCCCACAGCCCGGCGGCACCCGGCCCGGCCCAGGAGGGCCGGGCCACCACGACGGTCCGGACACGATGCCCGGGGACGGCGAGCAGGACCACGCCCGCACCTCGGCCCGGGCACCCCGCGAAGGAGAGCACGGATGATCGACGCATCGAACCGGTCCGGTGAACTGGACTGGCTGCTGGACGACCTCACCGACCGGGTGGACAACGTCCGCCACGCCGTGGTGCTGTCGGGCGACGGCCTGGCCGTGGGCTCCTCCCGCGGGCTGACCCGGGAGGACGCCGAGCACCTGGCGGCCGTCGCCTCGGGCTTCCACAGCCTCGCCAAGGGCGCCGGACGCCACTTCGCGGCCGGCCAGGTCCGGCAGACCATGGTCGAACTCGACCACGGCTTCCTCTTCGTGGCGGCCGCCGGCGAGGGCTCCTGCCTCGCGGTGTTCACCGGCGCGGGCGCCGACGTGGGCCTCATCGCCTACGAGATGGCACGCCTGGTCAAGCGCGTGGGAGAGCACCTGCACACCCCGCCGCGCCTCGGCGCCGCCGGCCCGGCCGCCGGCTGACCGGCGCACAGGTGATGAACGGCGCGCACCCGCGGAGTCCGGACGGCCACTGGTACGACGACGCGGCCGGGCCCCTGGTGCGCCCGTACGCCATGACCGGCGGCCGGACCCGGCCCGGCACGGCCGTCGCAGCCCTGGACCTCATCGCCCTGGTGCTCGCCGAACCCGGCGCCGCCGACGACCCCACGCTGGAGCCCGAGCACACCGCGCTGCTCGTGCTGTGCCGGGAAGAGCCCCTGTCGGTCGCGGAGCTGGCGGCCGACGCCGACCTGCCTGTGGGCGTCGTACGCGTCCTCCTCGGCGACCTCCTGACGCTCGGCAGCGTACGGGTGAGCAATCCCGTACCACCCGCGCACCTACCCGACGAGCGCATCCTGCGAGAGGTGATCAATGGACTCCGGGCACTCTGAGACGCCGGTCATGGCCCTGAAGATCCTCATCGCGGGGGGCTTCGGGGTCGGCAAGACCACCATGGTGGGCGCGGTGAGCGAGATCCGGCCGCTGCGCACCGAGGAGCAACTGACCGAGGCCGGGCGTCACGTGGACGACACCGGGGGAGTGGAGCGGAAGGCCACCACCACCGTGGCGATGGACTTCGGCAGGATCACCATCAGGGCGGGTCTGTCGCTCTACCTCTTCGGCACCCCCGGCCAGGACCGCTTCTGGTTCCTGTGGGACGAGCTGTCACAAGGGGCGCTCGGCGCGGTCGTGCTCGCCGACACCCGCCGCCTGGAGGACTGCTTCCCCGCCGTGGACTTCTTCGAGCACCGGAGCATCCCGTTCGCGGTCGCCGTCAACCGTTTCCCCGGCGCGCTGGAGCACCGCCCGGAGGACATCTCACGCGCCCTGGACCTGCAGGACGGCACCCCCGTCGTCCTCTGTGACGCACGGGACCGCGCATCGGGCAAGGAGGTGCTGATCGCCCTCGTCGAGCACGCCGGGCGGATGCACGCGGCACGCCTGCTGGAGTCGGTGCGCTGACGATCCGTGGAGCGGCGGGGCACCCTAGCAGAACGGCGCCGCCGAAAAAGGAATTCACAGTGCATTGAGAGGCAGCCCAACCGGGTGCGTACAGGTGGCCAGACGGGGCGCACGGGCCCCGACGCCCCTACCGCGCAAGGAGTCCAGATGCACAAGCGGATCGGTGCCGCAGTCGCCGGAACGGCCGCTGCCCTCCTCCTCGTCACCGCCTGCGGCGGGTCGAACGGCTACGACCAGGCGAGCAGCGTGGCGCCGGCGGCCCAGCAACAGGACGCGGCCCAGTCGGCCACCTCGCAGCCCGGCTCCGGGACCACCTCCGGCGACTACGGGTACGACAGCGAGACCTCGGCCGACCCCTCCTCGGGCACCGACGACGGATACGCCGGCGGTACGGACGACAGCTCCGACAGCGGCAGCGCGGACGCCGCCTCCGACAAGAAGTGGCCCATCCTCTCCGTCGTCAACGACGCCAACCTGGGCGACATCCTGGTCGACTCCAAGGGCCGCACCCTGTACCGCTTCGACAAGGACACCGACTGGCCGATGGTGTCCAACTGCACCGGCGAGTGCCTCAAGAAGTGGCCGGCGGCCAAGCCCGTCACCAAGGCGCAGGCCGAGGCCGCCGGTCTCAACCCCAAGCTCGTCAGCACCTACACCCGTCCGGACGGCACCAAGCAGCTGTCGTACAACTGCTGGCCCGTCTACTGGTACACCGGTGACACCAAGCCCGGTGACACCAACGGCCACGGCGTGGGCGGCACCTGGTGGGCGATGGGCGCCAACGGCAAGAAGGCCAACGGCGGCAAGCCGATCCGCTGACCCGGGCCGGTGGCGGGCGCCCGACGCTCAGTCCGCCACACCGGACTCGGCGAGCACCTTGTCGATCCGCACCCGCACCAGGAGTTCACCGGGCACCCCATTGCGCGCCCCGAACTCCTCGGCGACGTCCTCGCCCATGTAGCGGGCGGCGAGCCGGGTGGCCCACTCCCGCAAGGGACCGGGCTCCTCGCTCACCTCCGCCCGTCCCCGCAGGACCACGTACGCGAACGGCGGCCGGTCATCGTCCACGCACAGGGCGACCCGGCCGTCGCGCGTGATGTTGCGGCCCTTGACCGTGTCCTTGCCCGTGTTGAACACGACGTCGTCGCCGTCCAGCAGGAACCAGACGGGCGCCACATGGGGCGTGCCGTCCGCCCGCGTCGTCGCCAGCTTCCCCGTACGCGTCCCGGCGGAGACGAAGGCCCGCCACTCTTCCTCGGTCATCCTGTGTCCCATGCCCCCATCCTGCCCCGGACGGCGGCGGACGGCCTCAGGACCCGCTGGAGGGGTGCGGCGGCTCGACCTCCTGGTAGAGCGGCGCGTCCACCCGACCGCGCCGCAGCAGCCGGCGCCAGAGGACCGGGTCGTACTCCTGCGGCGTGGTGGTGGCGAGGAAGTCCTCCAGTACGTCGACGAATCGCCCGGGCGCGTCATGGTGCGGGAAATGCCCGGCGTCCTCGAACAGCTCCAGCCGGCTGCCCGGCATCGCGGTGTGCGCCCTCAGCGCATGACGGACCGGGATCACCCCATCGTGCTCGCCCCACATGATGAGGGTCGGCAGGCCCGCCGTCAGATAACTGCGGTCCATCATCGTGATGACCTGCCCCCGCAGGTCCACGCCGGCGCGCAGGGTGCGCAGGAAGGCCTGACGCGCCTTGGAGCTGTCCAGCATGAGGTAGCGCTCCAGGACGTAGTCGAAGTCGTGGCGGCCCAGCCCGAGCCCGCCGGTGGTCCGCAGCAGCGGCGCGAGCAGCCGCAGCGCCCCGCGCACGGGCGGCGAAGTCGCCAGCGGCAGCGTCACTTCGGAACCCGGGCCCGCCGCCAGCCGCAGCAGCGGGTGCACCTCCGGCCCCAGACCGCCGCCGCCCACGATCACCAGGCGTTCGCACCGCTCCGGGAACTGGTAGGCGAACTGCATCGCCACGCCCGCCCCGAGCGAGTGGCCCACGACCGACACCCGGTCGACGTCCAGCACGCCCAGCAGGTCGCGCATGCCGCACGCGTACGCCGCCACCGCGTAGTCGGCGCGGGGCTGCTCGCTGTCACCGTGGCCCAGCAGGTCCGGCGCGATGACCGTGTGCCGCCGCCCCAGCCGGGGCAGGATGTGCGCCCACGTCGCCGACGAGTCGCCGAGGCCGTGGATCAGCAGCAGCGGCGGCCCGCTGCCGCCCAGCCGGAACGCACGCCGGTAGCCGTGGATGTCGCGATGGACCAGAGGAACGCCCTGCGAACCGTCCTCCGTGTCCGGGGCGGGACCGTAGACCCGGCGTACGACCTGTCCCCGTTCCATGCGTCCAGCGTGCGACAGCGGGGTTTCCCCCGCAATGCCGCGCCGTTAGCGCGACGTGAACGCGCTTGCGGTGGGAGGAGTGGGGCCCGGCAGGGTACGTCGTTCCGCCGCGTCCCGCACCTGAGGGCGTCCGGTGGAAAGGGATTGTGAGATGTCACAGTCGGCGCCACGAAGGGGGCGTTCGTGGGTCAGACTGTGCCCCTCCCCATCGAACCCATGGTCGACCGAGGACCTCACGCATGCGCCTGCGCCCCCGCACCATCCGCACGCAACTCGTGGTACTTCTCCTGGTGCCGCTGCTCTCGCTGGCGGGTCTGTGGACATACAGCACCTTCACCTCGGTGCGCGGGGCCTTCGCCCTCATGGGGATCGCCGACACCTACCGCTACTACGGGACCCCCGCGGACGACCTGGGGCGCGCGCTGCAGGTCGAGCGGCGCGTCGCCGTCGCCTATGTGGCGTCCGACGGCGCGAGCGGCGGGCCCGAGTTGGAGAGCGCCGAGCGCACCACCGACCGGATGCTCGCGGTCGTCCGCGACCACGCGCGCGAGCAGGCGCAGGGAACCGAGCTCGACCTCGCCCAGCGGCAGCGGATCACCGAACTGGTCACCGCCGCGAAGGACCTGGCGCCGCTGCGCGAGGACGTCCGGCAGCGCGACGTCGGCTGGTCGATGACGCTCCACCGCTACTCGGCTGTGATCGACCCCATCTTCCGGCTGCGCGGATCGCTCGCCGCGCTCCAGAGCGGCGAGGTCGCCCGGCAGGGCGGCTTCGTCATCGACCTGGTCCGGGCCAGGGAACTGCTGTCCCGCGAGGACGCCATGCTCACCGCCGCGCAGCTCGGTCCCGCCATGACGGGCAGCCAGTACCGAGAGTTCATCGGCACCATCGACGGGCGCAAGCTGCTGCACTCCATCGTCGACCCGGAGTTGACCAAGGCCGCCAAGGAGCGGCTCGACGAGTTCGAGGGCGGCAGCGTCGCCTGGACGCTGGACTCCATGGAGGCCGCGGCGCGTGGGGCGGGCGCCAAGGACGTCGGCCTGGTCGTCTCCCAGGACCGCTGGCGCCAGAACGCGGACCGGGCCCTCGCCGAACTCAGCGACATCAACGTCGACGCCGCCCGCGAGGTCGGCGAGCGGGCCCGCGACGACGGCATGGACGTGCTCGTGCGGACCGGCGCGGTCAGCCTCGCCGGACTGTTCCTCGTCGTCCTGTCGGTCGTCATCTCCCTGCTCATCGGGCGCGGCATCGCCCGCCGGCTCACGCTGCTGCGCAATCAGGCCCTGGAGCTGTCCGGGAGGCGCCTGCCGGAGGTGCTCCGCAGGCTCCGCGCCGGCGAGGAACTCGACGACGCCGCGGTCGCCCGGGCCGCACCCGACCTGCGCTTCGGCGCCGACGAGATCGGGCAGGTCGGCCGGGCCTTCAACAACGCCCAGCGCGCCGCCGTCCAGGCCGCCGTCGACCAGGAGAAGCTGCGTCGCGGGGTCTCCGCCGTCTTCACCAACCTGGCCCGCCGCAGCCAGGTGCTGCTGCACCGTCAGCTGACGCTGCTCGACGCCATGGAACGCCGCTCCGGAGACCCGGCGGACCTGGACGACCTGTTCCGCGTCGACCACATCGCCGTCCGCATGCGCCGGCACGCCGAGGGCCTGCTGATCCTCTCCGGCAACGCACCCGGCCGCGCCTGGCGCCGCCCGGTCCGGCTCGCGGAGGTGGCGCGTGCCGCGGTCGGCGAGGTCGAGCACTACCAGCGGGTCGTCGTCCGGCGCATGCCCCGGGTGGCGCTGACCGGCCCCGCGATCGCCGACGTGCTGCACCTGCTGGCGGAACTCATCGACAACGCCACCGCCTTCTCGCCGCCCGACACCAAGGTCGAGGTGCGCGGTGAGGTCGTCGCGGGTGGCTACGTCCTGGAGGTCGAGGACCGCGGCCTGGGCATGAGCGCCGAGCGGCTCGCCCAGGCCAACAACGAACTCGGCGAGGCCGGCGCGGGAACGGAGCTCCCGGAGACGGACCGGCTGGGCCTGTTCACCGTCGGGCGGCTCGCCGCGCGGCAGGGGGTGCGCGTCACCCTGCGCCGCGGGCGGTTCGACGGCACGGTGGCGGTGGTGTTCGTCCCGCAGTCGGTGCTCGTGGACGCCTCGGGCGACGACCTGGAGACCGGCGAGCAGGTGCTGCGCCCGCGGGCCGTGCCCGAGCCGCCGGGGCCGGACCGGGCCGACACGGCGCCGCGCACACCACGGCCGCGGCGGGGACCGACCAGGCCGCGCGAGGAGGGGCGCACCGGGACGGGGTTGCCGAAGCGGCAGCGGCAGGCCAGTCTCGTAGCGCAACTGAGGGACGACGGGGCGCACCAGAGCCCGGCGGAGTCGCTTGGCGGGGGAGAGGAAAGGGAACGATCTCCGGAAGAGGCTCGTTCCACCATCACGGCGTTCGCCCGCGGCCTGGCCCGCGGCAGGGACGCCGCAGCACCGCAAGGGACAGCGGAGACCGGGGAGAACGGGGGATGACGGTGAGCAGTGGACTCACATGGCTGATGGACGATCTGACAGAGCGGGTGCCGCACGTCAGGCACGCGCTGGTGCTCTCCGGCGACGGTCTGGTGACCGGGGCGAGCACCAGTCTGGACCGTGCCACGGCCGAGCACCTGGCCGCCGTCTCGTCCGGGTTCCACAGCCTCGCCAAGGGCGCTGGCCGGCACTTCGACGCGGGCGGCGTGCGGCAGACGATGGTCGAGTTCGACGACGGCTTCCTGTTCGTCACGGCCGCGGGCGAGGGCAGTTGCCTGTCGGTGCTCAGCGGTGTGCAGGCCGACGTCGGGCAGATCGCCTACGAGATGACCCTCATGGTCCACCGGGTCGGTGAACACCTCGGTGTCACGCCGCGCCGGCACGACGCGGCGGCACCGGGGGAGTGATGAAGCATGAACCCGAGCCCGCCGGGAGACGAGGGCGCGCTCTGGTATGACGACGAGGCCGGTCCGATGGTGCGCGCCTACACCATCACCGGCGGCCGCACCCGGCCGGACTCCGACGGTGACGTCGACCTGATCGCCGTCATGGTCCCGGCCGTCGGTACGGCCCCGGACGACCACCTCGACGAGGAGCACCTGGCCCTCCTGGACCTGTGCCGGGACAGCCCGCTCACCGTGGCAGAACTGGCCGCGGACGCCGACCTCGCGCTCGGGGTCGTCCGCGTGCTGCTCGGCGACCTCCTCCGGGACGGCCACCTGCGGGCCATCCGGCCCGTGCCGCCGGCCGAACTGCCCGACGTGGGGCTGCTCAAGGACGTCATCGACGGCCTGCGCGCCCTGTGAGCCGTGCCGCCGCTGCGGCGGCGTTGTCGGACCCCGGGCGTACGGTGACCGCATGGAGGGGATCACGTACGTCCGGGGGGACGCCACCGCGCCGCAGGGCAAGGGCGTCAAGCTGATCGTCCACGTCTGCAACGACCTGGGCGGCTGGGGCAAGGGATTCGTGGTCGCGCTCTCCCGCCGCTGGCCGGAACCCGAGGCCGCGTACCGGCGGTGGCACCGCGAACGCGCCGGCAACGACTTCGCCCTGGGTGCCGTCCAGTTCGTCCGCGTCGGCGAGTGGGTCTGGGTGGCCAATCTCGTCGGGCAGCGCGGCATCCGCAGGGGCAGCCAAGGCGTACCCGTGCGGTACGAGGCGATCGACGCGGGGCTGGCCCTGGTGGCTGAGAAGGCGGCGGAGCTGGGCGCGTCCGTGCACATGCCGCGCATCGGGTGCGGGCTCGCGGGCGGCCGGTGGGAGCGGGTCGCGCCGTCGGTCGAGGAGCGGCTCGTGCGCCGTGGGATCTCCGTGACCGTGTACGACCACGGGGCGTGAAGCGGAGTTATCCACAGGCCCGGGCGGATGTCGCCGGGAGGACCTATCGTCGTGACTGTCAGTGATGGGTCGCTACGGAAGGTCAGGGGGAGTGGCATGGCTGTCAAGGAGACCGTCGTCCGGGAGGCGCTCGGCATGCAGCGCGCCCGGGAGGAACTGTGCCTGGAGGCCGAGGAGTTCGAGGTCGCGCTGCAGACCGGCGAGGTACGCACCGCACCGGCCGTCGGCGGGCGCCGGCGTGTCGTGCGGGAGGACGTGGACCGGCTGCGCGCGGAGGAGGGCTTTCCCGACCGGCTGCGCGCGCGGCTGGAGTTGATGGGCAGCATCGAGGGCGCGGCGCTGATCGGGATCAGCCGGGAGCGCTTCACCCGGCTCGCCAAGGGCGGCTTCCTCCGCCCCGTCCGCTGGTACGTCAACCGCTACCGCGCCGTGGTGTGGCTCTACCTCGCCGAGGACGTACGGCGGTTCGCCCGGGCCCATCCCACCCTGCTGGAGGGCAGGCTGCCCGCCGAGCTGCGCGACGCCCTCGACGAGGGCGAGGACCACCGCGCCCGCGGCTGGCGGGCCCGCCGTGTCGAGGAACTCGTGCGCGACGCGGAGGGCGCCTGGGGCGAGGCGGCCGCCTGGTCCGCCCTGCTCGGCCCGGAACGTGCCGCCGACGCGGTGCCGGACACCCGTGAACGGGCCTACCTGCGTCGGCTCTGCCCGGCGCTCCCACCGGGGAGTACGGGCTCCTACGCCACACGTGAGCTCATCGAGGCCCAGACTGTCGCCGGCCACCCCGACGAGATCACCTTCGCCCAGGTCTCGCTTTGTCTCTTATAAACATCTCCAAGCCCACGAAACCTCTCTACACCCCGATTGCCCTTTTCTCTTTAAAAAAAAAAAAAAAAAAAAAAAGACATACACAA
>NZ_JARAVK010000031.1:0-53351 GCF_033792765.1 Streptomyces sp. PA03-6a
GGAGGGGGCGGGTGCGGCGGGCGCCCCGCCCCTCCTCGCTCACGACCGGCTCACGACGCGCTCACGCCGGGGCGCTGTCCGGCTGCGGGGCGGCCGGCCGCGCGTCGTCGGTGAGCGCGGGCCAGGTGCGGGCGGCGGCCCCGTGCGCGATCGCCCGCCACCAGGGGTCGAGCGGCACCCCGGCCGCGGGCTCGAAGGGCTCTCCGGGGCGTGGCACGGCGACCCGGGCCCCCACGGCGCGCGCCGCGGCGACGGTGCCCTCGGCGGGCTCCTCCCACGGGTGCGGGGCCAGGTTGAACGTGCCCCAGTGGATGGGGAGCATGAGCTCGCCGCGCAGGTCCTGGTGGGCGCGGACGCCCTCCTCGGGGGTCATGTGGATGTCGGGCCAGAAGTCGCTGTAGGCGCCGATCTGCACCATGGTGGCGTCGAACGGCCCGTAGGCCTCGCCGATCTCCGTGAAACCGGGGAAGTATCCCGTGTCACCGCTGTGGTAGACGCGGTGCTCGGGCCCGGCGACGACCCAGGAGGCCCACAGGGTGTGCTGGGTGTTGCGGATCGCCCGGCCGCAGAAGTGCCGCGCCGGGGTCGCCGTGAGGGTGAGCCCGGCGACCTGCGTCGACTCGTGCCAGTCCAGCTCGGTCATGCGGTCCGCGGGGACGCCCCAGCGTTCCAGGTGGGCGCCGACGCCCAGCGGCACGACGAAGCGGGTGCCGGTCCCGGCGAGCGCCTTGATCGTGGGCATGTCGAGGTGGTCGTAGTGGTCGTGGGAGATGACGATCGCGTCGGCCTCGCCCAGCTCCTCCAGCGGTACCGGCGGCCGGTGGAGGCGCTTGGGGCCGACGAAGGAGAAGGGGGAGCACCGCTCGCCCCAGACCGGGTCGAACAGGACGCGGCGCCCGTCGATCTCGGCGAGCACGGTGGAGTGGCCCATCCAGGTGAGCCGCAGGCCCGAGGCGGGCGGTGCGGCCAGGTCGGCGAGGGTCGTGGCGTGCAGCGGGATGTCCCCGGCGGGGGCCCTGCGGACCCGCTCCTCCTTGCGGAAGTACGTCCGGGCGAACCGCAGCATCGATCCGGAGGGCGCCGTACGTGCGCCCAGGGGGTTGGTGAACACCCCGTCGGCGAAGTTCGGCGACCGCCGGATGCGCTCCATCCTCTCCCCGTAGGGGTTGTCTCCGAAGGCGGGGATGAGGCTGGAGAGCAGGGAACGCTTCGGACTGGAGCCGGACACGGCACCTCCCGTTGGTCGGCGGTCACGAACGTGCCGTGAGCCGTCCGGGCCCCGGCAGAACCAGTATGTACAGCGACAACTCCTACACCGGTCATTCCGGTTCCGCGCCCCTTTGTGGGATCGGCCGCCGTCGGCCCACCGGCTCCCGCCCACGACCGGCGGGACGACCGTGACCAGGCGGTTCCCCGGTGCGGGAGATCGTCCCCGCTGTATCGCGCAGTGTCGCTCAGTGTTGCGCAGTGTTGCGCAGTGTTGCGCAGTGTCGATGCTGCCACCGTCGGGGGCCGGATGCCGCCCGCCCCCACGGGGAGCGGGCGGCGGGGCGCACCGCAGGGGCGGCTACGCGCCGCGCGGCTGGCCGTACGCGCGCTCGACGTGGAGCTTCAGCACCAGGCGCTTGTCCTCGACCATGGCGCGGCGGTAGTCGTCCCAGTCCGGGTGCTCGCCCTGCAGGGCCCGGTAGAGGTCGACGAGCTCCTCGACCGTCGCGTCGTCCCGGTCCGCCGCGACGGGGGTGAGTTCCGCGGTGCCCTCCGCGACCGTCCAGGCCCAGCGGTCGGCCGTGGTGACGTGGTAGCTCGCGCGGGGGTCGCGGCGCAGGTTGCGGGTCTTGGCGCGGTCGTCGGTGAGGGAGACGCGCAGCACCCCCGTGTCCGGGTCGTAGTGGTGGATGACGTTGGACATCTGGGGGCGGCCGTCACGCTTGATGGTGACGAGCACGCCCCCCTTGGTGTCGGCGAGCAGGCGGAGGAGGTCTTTGTCGCTCATGGCAGCCTCAACGAGCGTCCGGGGGCGAGGATTCCACGACCACGTCGGCCGTGGTCAGCCGCGCCCGGTGCGTGGCTCCGTCGGCCCAGGTGACGGTCACCTCGTGGACCCCCGACGGCGACACACCGGCCTCGGCCCGGGCGAGGGCGGACAGCGGCTCCGCGTCGGCGGCGCCGGTGAGCCGGGCCGCGCAGAGGAAGAGGTCGCCGCGGCTGCCGCCGCCTTCGGTGGTCTCGCCGGTGAGGACGGGGGTGACCGCGCGTCCGGTGCACGCGGTCGGGGCGGGCGGCAGGCCGGGGGCGGCCCGCAGGCCCTGCAGCGGCAGCAGTTCCGAGGTCAGGCCCTCGCCCGCGGGCCAGCCGGTCTGCCGTACCGGCGAGCCTTGCGGCGCCCCGCTGACCAGGTGGGCGCGGATCTCGGCGGCGCCCCTGGCCATCACGAGGCTCACGACGCGGACCCGCTCACCGGCGCGGGAGCGTGAGGCGGCCCATCCCTCGCCGGCGCCGAGCGGGGTGAGCCCGGTGCGCGCGGTGACACCGCCGTCGGCGTCCAGAAGGCCGAAGTGGTTGTCGGGGAGCGTGTCCCCGGTCAGCGGAGCGGTGGCCGTGGAGTAGGCGAACCGCGTGTAGTGGGCGGCGTAACGGGTGTCCTCGCTGCCGTGGTTGTGCAGGCGTACGAGGCCGTCGGCGGCCGTCGACTGGATCAGCCAGTTGGGCGCGGGCAGCGCGGTCATGACGTCGCCGCGTTCGACGGGGGCGGGCTCCTCGGGCGCCGTCCACACCGCGTGTCCTGGCGGCAGCAGCAGGCCGAGGAAGCCCTTGCTCGCCCAGTACGGGGAGCCGGGCCCGGAGTAGTCCTGCAGGACACCCGCGTAGGGGCCGTGCCAGCCCAGGGACAGCAGCCCGTCGGGGCCCGCCGCGCCGCGGTCCAGGAAGTGGCGCAGGGCGCCGGAGGCCAGGCGCCGCGTGGTGCCGGGGGCGAGCGGGGTGTGTCCGGTGAGGGCGCCGAGCCACAGCGGCGCGGCCGCGGCGACCCGGTAGGTCAGCGAGCGGCCCTGGTGGAGGGGCGAGCCGTCGGCGCCGAACAGGCGGGACTGGTCGGCGAGATGGATCCGCAGCCGCTCGCCGTAGCGGTCCAGCAGGTCGGCGTCGCCGGAGAACCAGGCCTCCAGCACGGGGTAGAGGTGCAGCGCCCACCCGTTGTAGTGGTCGAAGGCGCGCAGGTCGCCGTCGGTGTACCAGCCGTCGCCGACGTACCAGCGCTCGATCCGCCGCAGTCCGCGCGCGACGGCGTCCCGGTCGCCGAGGAAACCGCCGACGGTGGCCGGGAACATCTCCCAGTTGTTGGGCCACGCCTGCGCGGCGGCCGCCCGGGCGAGCCAGGCGGTGGCGCGTTCGCGCACGGGCCCGTCGAGCCGGTCCCACAGCCAGCGGCGGGTCAGCCGGAGCGCGATGGCGATGGACGCGGCCTCGACCAGCGGCTGCGTGCGGTCGGCCACGACGGGCCAGTCCTCCGGCCCGTCCCCGCCGGGCCGCGCGGTGCCGGCGGCCAGGCCGTCGGCGTACCGCTGCAACAGTCCTGACGGATCGTCACCGTTCGTGCCCGCCACGCGGATCGCGGCGAGCAGGAATGTGCGCGCGTACCCCTCCAGGCCGTCCGAGCGGGCGCCCGAGGCGCTGTTCCGGTCGCCGGGGAGGTGGTAGAGCGCCCCGCCGGGCGTGGCGTGCGGGGCGACGGCGGCGAGCAGCCCGTCGGCGACCGCCTCCCAGTGGGCGCGGGTCCACCCTGTGTACGGGCTCAGCTCCCGGTCCTCGGGCGGCAGTTGGAAGGGGTGCGCCGGCGTTTTCCGGGTCACGGTTCGCATACGGCCTTTCCGGGGTCGGGGAACGGCTTCGCCGCCGGGCGCCGACCTCCCGGCGGTGCCCGGCCGGCGGTGCCCGGCCGGCGGGCGACTCTACCGCCGCGCCGCAAGCGCTTTCCAGAGCGTGTCGGCCTCGCCCGGGGCCGTCAGGCCCCCTCTGGATCCGTGGAGAGCGTGCCCGGACGGATCGCGGCACGCCCCACGCCGAGGGCACGCAACAGGACGTCCAGTGCCTGCTCGTGGTCGTCCACGGAATGGTGGACCCAGGCGTAGGTGCCGTAAGAGCCCCCGTCGAACTCGTGCAGCGCGTACTCCGTCCTGCCGATGCGGAAGACGGCGACGCCCACGTCACCGAGGTCCTGCCAGCTGCGTTCGACGGTCAGCCTCAGCCGCGCGGCGAACGCCGCCAGGGGAGGATCCAGCCTCGCGAGACATCGGAAGTCACAGGCGACCCGGTCCCACAGCCCGATCTGCAGGGCGGGGTTGCGCTTCCCGCCCTGGTACTGCGGCGCGGGCTCCCCGTCGGCCTCGGGGCCGGGCACCTCCACGCAACGCTCCCCTCCCACCGGCGGCACACCGCGATCCCCTCAGCCCCCGTCCGTCGCCGACGTCCCGCGTCCCAGGTACGTCAGGGGACCGGGGTCCGGGACGGGGAGCTCACGGAACCCCATCCGGTCGTAGAAGGCGCGGGCCGCGGTGTTGGCGGTCACCATGCCGAGGTGGACGGCGCCGACGCCCCGGGCGGCCAGCGCGTCCAGGAGACGCCCCATCAGTTCCCGCCCGTAGCCGCGCCGCTGGTACTCGGGCAGCAGGTCGATGTGCAGGTGCGCGGGGTACCCGGCGAGTTCCGGCACGATCATGCGCTCCGGGCGGTGCAGCAGGTCCGCCATCTCCTCGTCCGGGGTGACGGGCGGCCCGGACGGCTTGGGGTGGCGGTGTTCGAGCCGGGGCAGCCACTCGGCGCGGAAGCGCCACACGAAGGCGGCGGTGTCCGCGGTGCCGACGATGTAGCCGACGGCGCGCGTGCCGTCGTCGACGACGAAGGCGAGTTCGGGCTCGAGGTGGGCGTAGGGCCCCGCGAAGTTGTCCGGGAGCAGGTCGTGGTCGGTGTAGAGGTGCCGCGCGTCGCCGCCCTCGTGGCCGGTGCGCACGCAGATGTCGTAGACGGCGGCCCGGTCCTCCGGGCGGTACGGGCGGATCACGGCGCGTGGGGTCATGCGGGCATGATGACGGTCATGGGAGCGCTCCCACAACCCCTGCGACGTACCGCGTTAGGCTGAACCACATGGGGGCCCACAGGCCGAGGGAGGTCGCCATGGCCCCGGCCACCGAGGCGCTGGCCGTGTCGCACGGCCCCTACCGGCTGCACGCCGAGATCACCCCGGGCCCCGGCGCGCCCGCGGTCCTGATGCACGGCTTCCCCGACAGCAGCCGGCTGTACGACCGCCTCCTGCCTCACCTGGAGGGCAGGCTGCCAGTGGTGCGGTTCGACTTCCTCGGGTGGGGACGCTCCGACAAACCGCCCGGCCACGCCTACACCGTCGCCCAGCAGGTGGACGACCTCGCCGCGGTGGCCGACGCCCTCGCGGCGGGCCGCACCGGCCGGCGCCTGGTGCTGGTGGCGCACGACGCCTCGGGACCGCCCGCGATCGACTGGGCGCTGGAGCACCCCGACCGCGTGGCCCGGCTGGTGCTGCTCAACACCTACTACCACTGGACCCCCGCGCTGCGCCGCCCTCCGGCGATCGCCCTGTACTCCACCCCGTTGCTGCGCTCGGCGGCCCGGGCCGTCGCCAGGCGCCGGCCCGGTCTGGACCGCAGGCTCTACGTCTGGCAGGTGGGCGGCTTCATCCGCGACCCGGAGGTGCGCGGGACGTACGTCGAGCGGCTCTACGCGCAGTACCCCGCCGCCCGCCCGGCGTTCTGGGGGCTCAACGACGAGCTGCTGCACGCGATGCTGAGCCGCCGGCGGCGCATCCCGGAGATGCGCGAGTTCCAGCCGCCGGTCCGGGTGGTCTTCGGCACCCGGGACCGGTGGCTCAACACCCGCGTCGCCCGGCAGTTCTCCGTGATCTTCCCCCACAGCGAACTGCGCCTGCTGATGCACGCCGGGCACTACGTGCAGGTCGACGAGCCCGAACGGGTCGCCGACGCCATCACCGCCCCGTGAGCGGGGCTGCCGGGTGACGCGGGCCGGGCCCCTTTCCCGCCCAGGGCCCGGCCCGCGGGGCGCCGGGGACTACGCGCCGGGGCACTCCTTCCACGCCAGGTGGTACGTGGTCCTGATGCTTCCGTCCGTGGAGTCCATCGTCATGAAGCTCGTGGTCCGCGACGGGTCCGAACTGCCGGCGCTGACCCGCAGTTCGGTGTTGATGTTGAAGTTGCGCAGTTCGCCGCAGGGCGCCCAGACCAGCGCGGCGACGTCGACGCTGTCCGTGGTCTGCCAGTTGTCGTCCAGCGCGCCGCGGAAGGTGTGGCTGATGGCGTTGGTCTCGGGCGAGCCCTGGAAGTAGTAGCTGGCCTTCTCCACGCCGGAGGCGCCGCGCTCCAGGTGCGCGAAGCCGCGGTAGTCGGCCGCGGCGATCGCGTAGGTGAAGCCCTGCGGCACGTGCACGTTCAGGTTGAGCTGGCAGTTCTTGCGGAAGTCGGTCGGCTTGGAGCCGACGCCCACCTGGGCGATGTAGGCGCTGTACGTGACGGTGAAGGCCTCGTTGTCCGGCGAGACGGCCACGGCGGCGGTGCCGGCCGGACAGCCGGAACCGTTGACGGTGGCGACGTCGATGACGATCCGGTCCGGCGGCGGCAGGGTGGCGCCGCCCGGCTCCCAGGCCTGCGGGCCGAGCAGCGAGGCGGCCGCCACGCCGCTCATGGCCAACGCACGTAACGTCATGGGGGGGATTCCCTTCAGGTCGTTGAGGGGTCGCGACACCGGGTCGTGCACCCCGTTCCGGTGTCGCGTACACGACACCATGTGTCACCGTTCGCGTACAGAATCCCCATAGGTTTCCCACAGGAATGGCCGACCGCCGTCACCCCTGGCGCGGAAGTGACGCACGAGATCCGGACAGTCACCCGGCGTGACACGGGTCGGCCTCCCGGCTGAGACGGGCTGAGACGGATCACGGGCAAATGGCTGGTTTCCATACGCGGACGTCTACCCTGGAGGACATGGACGCACTCTCGGGCCTGCTCGACGGACCCCGTGCGCGGGGTGCCTTCCTGCTGCGCATGGTCATGGAGCCGCCGTGGTCGGTGCGGATCGAGGACCGGGCGCCGCTGTGCGTGATGACGGTCGCGCGCGGAGGGGCGTGGGTCGTGCCCGAGGAGGGCGCGCCGGTGCGGCTGCGGCCCGGGGACGTGGCCGTGGCGCGCGGCCCCGTGCCGTACGCGGTCGCCGACCTCCCCTCGACCCCGCCGCACGCCTGGATCCTCCCCGGTGCGGTGTGCCGCACCGCGGACGGCCACGACCTGGCCGACGCGATGGCGCTGGGGGTGCGGACCTGGGGCAACCGGGCCGACGGCTCCGACGTCATGCTGGTCGGCACCTACGAGGTGGACGGCGCGGTCGGCCGACGGTTGCTGGACGCGCTGCCCCCGCTCCTGGTGCTGCCGGCGCGGGAGTGGGAGAGCCCGCTGCCGCCGCTGCTGGCCGAGGAGATCGTCAAGGACGATCCGGGGCAGGAGGCGGTGCTGGACCGGTTGCTGGACCTGCTGCTGATCTCCGTGCTGCGGGCGTGGTTCGCCCGGCGCGGCGAGGCGGCCCCCGCGTGGTACCGGGCCTTCGCCGACCCCGTGGTGGGCCGGGCGCTGCGGCTGCTGCAGAACAACCCGGCCCACCCGTGGACGGTGGCGGCGCTCGCCGCCGAGGCGGGCGTGTCGCGGGCCGCGCTGGCCCGGCGCTTCGGCGAATTGGTGGGCGAGCCGCCCATGGCGTACCTGACCGGCTGGCGGCTGGCGCTCGCCGCCGATCTGCTGCTCGAACCGGACGCCACGCTCGGGGCGGTCGCCCGCCGGGTCGGCTACGGCAGCCCCTTCGCGCTGAGCGCCGCCTTCAAGCGGGTGCGGGGGGTGAGCCCCCAGGAGCACCGCGTCGGCGCGGCCCGGGCGGAGTGACACTGGAGGGAGGAGTCATGAACGGTTCGGTCGTTGTGGGACGCGTCTTCGGGGTTCCGCTCCGGATGCACTGGAGCGTCCCCGTCCTCATCGTGCTGCTCGCCTACGGGCTCGGCCGCGAGACCCTGCCCGCCTGGGTCCCGGGCCTGTCGGCCACCGCCTACACCGTCGCGGCGGCCGTGGGCGCGGTCCTGCTGATGGCGAGCCTGCTCGCGCACGAGGTCGCCCACGCGGCGACGGCCCGGCGCGAGCACCTGTCGGTCGAGGACGTCACCTTGTGGGCCATGGGCGGCATGACGCGCATGGGGCGGCCCGGCTCCGCGGGCGCCGCCTTCCTGGTGGCGGTCAGCGGCCCGCTGGCGAGCCTGGTCATCGGCGGCGCCGCGCTCGGCGCGGGCATCGGCGTGGACGCGGCGGCCCACCGCTCGGTGCCGGGGGCGCTGCTGATCTGGCTGGGCTGGGCGAATCTGCTGCTCGGCGTCTTCAACCTGCTGCCCGCCGCGCCCCTGGACGGCGGCCGCGTGCTGCAGGCGCTGCTGTGGTGGCGGACGGGGGACCGCGACCGCGCCGACCGGGTCGCCGGGCGCGGCGGGCAGGTCCTCGGCTTCCTCTTCGTCGTGGTCGGGTGGCTCGCCTTCGCCCGCGGCATGGCCGGCGGCCTGTGGCTCGCCCTGGTCGGGCTCTTCATGGCCCTCACCGCGGGCGCCGAACGCCAGCGCGCGGTCATCAGCGCCGCGCTGCGCGGCGTACGGCTCGCGGACGCCATGTCGGCCCCCGTCGTGACCGGCCCCGACTGGCTGCCGGTGGACCGCTTCATCGACGAGGTCGCGGTGGCCGCCCGCCATTCCACCCTGCCCCTGGTCGACTTCGACGGCCGCCTCAGCGGGGTGGTGCAGCTGCGCCGGCTCACGTCGGTCCCCGCGGACCGCCGCGCCGACGTGCGGGTCCGCGACGTCGCCGTCCCGCTGTCCAGGACCACCACCGGCACACCGGAGGAACTCGTCAACGACGCGCTCGACCGCCTCCAGCCCGGCGCCGGCGGCGTCCGGGTCGTCGTCGTCGACGGCGGCCGCCCCATCGGCATCGTCACCGGCACCGACGTCACCCGGCTCGTCCAGCGCCGCCGCATGACGGGCGGACGGCCCCCCGTCTGACCCGCCCGAGGGCTGCGCGCCCGGCGCGGGCGGTCCAGGATGGAGCCATGCTGCTCGCGGAGCTCGCCCGGACGTCCCGGGAGGTGGCGGCCACGTCCGCCCGGTCGGAGAAGGTGGCGGCGCTGGCCCGGCTGCTGCGTACCGCGGAGCCCGACGAGGCGCCCGTGGTGATCACGTACCTGGCGGGGCGACTGCCCCAGCGGCGCACCGGGGTGGGCTGGAGCACCCTGCGGGAGCGGCGGGAGCCCGCACCGGCGCCCCGGCTGACGGTGCACGAGGTCCACGAGACGCTCGACCGCATCGCCGCGGTCACCGGCAAGGGGGCGGCGGCCGAACGCAAGCGGCTGGTGGCGGACCTCATGGGCGCGGCCACGGAGGAGGAACAGGCGTTCCTGCTCGGGCTGATCGGCGGGGAGCTGCGGCAGGGGGCGCTCGACGCGCTCGCGGTCGAGGCGCTCGCCGTGGCGGCAAAGGCGCCCCCGGAGGACGTGCGGCGCGCGGTGATGCTGGGCGGTTCCCTGGGCACCGTCGCGCAGGCGCTGCTGGCCGGGGGGCCGGAGGCGCTCGCGGCGTTCCGGCTGGAGGTGGGGCGACCGGTGCAGCCGATGCTCGCGCAGACCGCGAAGGACGTGGACGAGGCCCTGGACCGGCTGGGCCCGTGCGCGCTGGAGGAGAAGCTGGACGGCATCCGCGTCCAGGTGCACCGCACGGGCGAGGACGTGCGCGTGTACACCCGCACGCTGGACGAGATCACCGGCCGGCTGCCGGAAGTCGTCGCCGCCGCACGGGAGTTGGCCGTGGAGGAGGCCGTGCTCGACGGCGAGGTCATCTCCTTCGGCGAGGACGGCCGCCCCCGCGCCTTCCAGGAGACCTCCTCCCGGGTGGGCTCGCGGCTGGACGTCGCGGCCGCCCGGGAGTCGCTGCCGGTGGCACCGGTCTTCTTCGACCTGCTGTCGGTCGACGGCCGCGACCTGCTGGACCTGTCCACCGCCGAGCGCCACGAGGAACTGGCCCGGGTCGCCCCCGCACCGCGCAGGGTGCGCCGGCTGGTGGCCGCCGACCCGGCCGACCCGGCCACCCGGCAGGCGGCCCGCGACTTCGCGGAGCAGGTGCTGGAACGGGGCCACGAGGGGATCGTGGCCAAGGCGCTCGACGCCCCGTACAGCGCCGGGCGGCGCGGGGCGGCCTGGCTCAAGGTCAAGCCGGTGCACACCCTCGACCTGGTGGTGCTCGCCGCCGAGTGGGGCCACGGCCGCCGCACCGGCAAGCTGTCCAACCTCCACCTCGGCGCCCGCCGCCCCGACGGCACCTTCGCGATGCTGGGCAAGACCTTCAAGGGCCTGACCGACGCCATGCTCGCCTGGCAGACCGAGCGCCTGCGGGAACTGGCCGTGAGCGACGACGGGTGGGTGGTCCGGGTCCGCCCGGAACTCGTCGTGGAGATCGCCTTCGACGGCCTGCAGCGCTCCACCCGCTACCCCGCGGGCGTCACGCTCCGCTTCGCCCGCGTCCTGCGCTACCGCGAGGACAAGACGGCCGCCGAGGCGGACACCGTCGACACGGTGCTGGCCCTGCGGCCCTGACCGGGGGCCCGGCGCGGTCGGGGTGACCGCGGCGGGCCGGGATCGCCCGTGCCGGCAGGCGGTGGCGCCGCGGGAAGCCGCGCCGTCCGACGCGGCCGGTGCCGTGATCGGCGGGGCTCACACCGTCCGCCTCGCTTCGCACAGGGTGGCCACCGGGGCGAGCCGCTCCGCCAGTTCGTCGAGGGCGGCGTCCACCGTCTCCCGCTGGGCGCGGCTCAGCCGGAGCAGCGGGCTCCACTCGCCGTCAGGGGCGGACGCCGCGAGGGCCTCCTCGGCGTGGCCCGGCTCCCGGTCGGGCGCCGGCAGGTCCTCCCGGGTGCCGTCGGGGGTCGCCCGGGCGGTGCCGAGGTCGCCGCCGCCGCCGAAGCCGGTCCGTCCGGTCAGCTCGAACTGCACGTGTTCTCCAGGATCTCGTGTGCCCGCGGCCCCGGTCGGGCCGGACCCATGCGGGCCTGTGACCAGTCGGCGCCCAGGATCCCGGCGCGTACGCCCGGACGCGAGAGCCGCGGCCCAGGGCCGGACGGCGGCGTTCCGGGCCGCCCCCGGGGTCGTACGGTGCGTGATCACCTCATGCTAGGCAGGGCTTGCGGTCCCGGAGCTTTCCCAAAGGAATCGATGACCAAGAGTTCCGCCCCGGTTAACCCGCACCACGGGCCGGGCACCGCTCCGTGCCCCGCTCCCGGACGCCGAGGTCACCGCTCACCGAGCCCTCCCCCGGGAAGTCGCGCCGCGAACGCGGCGTAGGCCGCGTCGTCGAAGAGGACGAAGCGGACCTCCTCGACCTCGGTGTCCGTGTCCTGGACGGTGGCGACGGCGATGCGCGCGGCGTCCTCGACGGGCCAGCGGTAGACGCCGGTGGAGATCGCGGGGAAGGCGACCGTCTTCGCGCCGACCTCGTCGGCGATCCGCAGCGCCTCGCGGTGACAGGAGGCGAGCAGCCCGGAGCGGTCCTCGCCGGCGCTGTGCACGGGGCCGACGGTGTGGATCACCCAGCGGGCCGGGAGCCGGCCGGCCGTGGTGGCGACGGCCTGTCCGGTCGGCAGACCGCGCCCGTACCGCGAGGCGCGCAGCGCACGGCACTCCTCGAGGATCTCCGGGCCGCCGCGGCGGTGGATGGCGCCGTCGACGCCGCCGCCCCCGAGCAGCGAGGAGTTGGCGGCGTTGACGACGGCGTCGACGGACTGCTGCGTGATGTCGCCCCGGACGAGGGTGATGCGTGCCATACCCGTGATCCTGCCACCGCGAGGTGCCCGGGCGCCCGGCCGTTCCCGCCGGGTCACCAGTCGCAGGGCACCCGCAGGTCGAGCAGTGAGTCGCAGAACTCCGCGGCGGGCTTCGGCCAGCCCTCGCGGTGCCAGTGCGCGATGCGCCAGCCCAGCCGTTTGGGCCACAGCGGCAGGTGCCGCAGGTCGTCGACGGGGACCCAGACGGGGGCGGCGGCCTCCTCCAGGTCGAGGGAGGAGCGGGGGCCGATCTCGCCGTGCGCCTCGACGAGGAAGTAGTGCCCGGGGTGCGAGCCGCGGTGCACCCGGTTCACCCGGGCGATCTCCTGCCCGACGGTGCCGCTCAGCCCGGTCTCCTCCGCGAGTTCGCGCAGGACGGCCGTCTCGGGGATCTCCCCCGGCTCGACCCCGCCGCCGGGGATCTCGTAGTAGTCGCCGCGCCGGTGGCGGTAGCGGATCAGCAGCATGCGCCCGTCGCGGACGATCACCGCGCCGGCCCGGGTCCGTTTGGGCGGCCGGCCGAGCGGGTCCTCCAGTACGAGGCGGCCCCGCCACCAGGGCGGGCCGTCCCAGGACCGCAGGATGGCCTCCCACGCCGTCCAGGGCGCGAGCGGCAGGTGCAGGGCCTCGGACCTGCTGAGCAGCCGGGTGGGCGGGGGGCCGGACGGCAGCGGCACGGCGGCCCGGTAGTACAGATGGGTGCCGCCGGTCGCGCGGACCTCCAGGCAGGGCCGGAGGTCGGTCCTGACGTCGACGCCGAGGCCGTCGCGGGCCGCCGCACGGGCGGTCTCCGCGGGGTCGCCGCGAGGCGGGACGGGGGCCTGCGGCAGGCTCAAGTCGCTGTGTACGGCGAGGCGTTGGTCGTGGAAGAGGATCACTCCCGCATGCAGTGAGGACATCCCGCCGACGCTAGCAGCGCCCGCTGTCCGGGCCCCGCGATTATTCCGGGACATTGCCCTGCGCTCCCCGGTGCGGGTTGCGGCGGCCGTCTGGTGGTCGGCCCGCGCGCGTCGCACCCTGGAGGGGAGGAGGCGAGCTGACATGACACGTCCGGTCGGTATTGACCTCGGCACCACCAATTCGGTGGTCTGCGCTCTGGAGGGCGGTGAGCCCACCGTCATCACCAACACGGAAGGGGCACGGACCACACCTTCGGTGGTGGCCTTCAGCAAGGGCGGCGAGGTCCTCGTCGGCGAGATCGCCAAGCGCCAGGCCGTGACCAACGTGGAGCGGACCGCCCGCTCGGCCAAGCGGCACATGGGCGACCCCGACTGGCGGTTCCCCGATTCCGGCACCATCGACGGCAAGCGCTACACGGCCCAGGAGATCTCGGCCCGGGTGCTGCAGAAGCTGAAGCGGGACGCGGAGGCGTACCTGGGCGAGGACGTCACGGACGCGGTGATCACGGTGCCCGCGTACTTCGACGACGTCCAGCGCACCGCGACCAAGGAGGCCGGGGAGATCGCCGGCCTGAACGTGCTGCGGATCATCAACGAGCCCACGGCCGCGGCCCTGGCGTACGGCCTGGACAAGGAGAACGACCAGACGATCCTCGTCTTCGACCTGGGCGGCGGCACCTTCGACGTCTCCCTGCTGGACATCGGCGAGGGCGTGGTGGAGGTCAAGGCCACCAACGGCGACACGGAGCTGGGCGGCGACGACTGGGACCAGCGGGTCGTCGACCACCTCGTGGAGCGCTTCAAGAACGCGTACGGGCTGGACCTGGCCAAGGACAAGATGGCGCTGCAGCGGCTGCGCGAGGCGGCCGAGCGGGCGAAGATCGAGCTGTCCTCGTCCACCGAGACGACGATCAACCTGCCCTACATCACGGCCTCCGCCGAGGGCCCGCTGCACCTGGACGAGAAGCTCACCCGCGCCCAGTTCCAGCAGCTGACCGCGGACCTGCTGGAGCGCTGCAAGGGTCCCTTCCACCAGGCGGTGAAGGACGCGCGGATCAACGTCGCCGACGTCGACCACGTGATCCTGGTGGGCGGTTCGACCCGGATGCCGGCGGTGACGGAGCTGGTGAAGTCGCTGACCGGCAAGGAGCCGCACAAGGGCGTCAACCCGGACGAGGTCGTGGCGATCGGCGCCAGCCTCCAGGCCGGGGTGCTCAAGGGCGAGGTCAAGGACGTCCTGCTGTTGGACGTCACCCCGCTGTCCCTCGGCATCGAGACCAAGGGCGGCATCATGACCAAGCTGATCGAGCGCAACACGACCATCCCCACGAGGCGCTCGGAGATCTTCACGACGGCCGAGGACAACCAGCCGTCGGTGCAGATCCAGGTCTACCAGGGCGAACGCGAGATCGCGGCGTACAACAAGAAGCTCGGGGTGTTCGAGCTGACCGGTCTGCCGCCGGCCCCGCGCGGTATCCCGCAGATCGAGGTCTCCTTCGACATCGACGCCAACGGCATCATGCACGTGACGGCGAAGGACCTCGGCACCGGCAAGGAACAGAAGATGACCGTGACCGGCGGCTCCGGGCTGCCGAAGAGCGACATCGACCGCATGATGCGCGAGGCCGAGCAGTACGCGGAGGAGGACCACAAGCGCCGTGAGGAGGCCGAGACCCGCAACAACGCGGAGAGCCTGGTCTACTCCACCGAGAAGCTGCTGCGGGACAACCCCGACAAGGTCCCGGGCGACCTGAAGTCGGAGGTCGAGTCGGCGGTGGCGGACCTGAAGGAGCAGCTGAAGGGCGAGGACTCCGCCGGCATCCGCCGGGCGACCGAGCGGCTGACCGCCTCGGCGCAGAAGATCGGCACGGCGATGTACGCCCAGGCCCAGGCGGAACGGTCCGCGGCGGGCGAGGGCGGGGCCCCGCACGCGGCGCCGCCGGAGGGCGACGAGGACGTGGTGGACGCCGAGATCGTCGACGACGACAAGCGGGAGGGAGGCACGGCGTGAACCGGGCCGGTCCGCCTCCGGGCGGCGGGCTGCGGGCGCGGCTCGTCGAACGCACGGCGGACCTGCAACGGCTCAAGGCCGAGTACGACAACTACCGCAAGCGCGTGCACCGGGACCGGCTGGCGGTGCGGGAGATCGCCGTCGCGAACGTGCTGCACGGACTGCTGCCGGTGCTGGACGCCGTCGACCGGGCGCGGGAGCTGGGCGAGGTAACCGGCGGCTTCCGCGCCGTGGTCGAGGTGCTGGAGGCGCGGCTGGCGGAGCTCGGCCTGCGGTCGTTCGGCGAGCCCGGGGATCCCTTCGACCCGGCGCGTCACGAGGCGGTCGGCTCGTCGGGCGCCTACGGCGCGGACCGCCTGGTCTGCGGCACCGTCGTGCGCTCCGGCTACCGGGTCGGCGGGCACCTGCTGCGCCCCGCGGAGGTGGTGGTCACCGGACCTGCGGGGGCACCGGCCCGGGTGCACCCTGGAGGCATGGAGACAACCCACAAGGTCGACGTGGCCCCGCTCGGGGCCGACCACCGTTACCGCAGGGTGCACATCCGGGGTGTGGGCTGGGAGCAGTTGGAGCGGGAGGAGTTCGAGCTGCGGGTGCGCGGGACCTTCCCGGACATCGACGTGTCGGACCCCGATCAGGTGCACTGGGCCGACCACCCCGGCGAGTGGCCGGACTGGCAGCCGGGCGAGGCCTGAGCGCGGCCCGCCGCTGGTTCAGCGGGCGCCGGCGTCCAGGAGCGCGGCGATCCGCTCGACGGCGAAGGCGTAGCCCTGGACGCCGCAGCCCGCGATCACGGCGTCGGCCCGCGCCGAGACGTAGCTGTGGTGCCGGAAGGCCTCGCGCCGGTGGATGTTGGAGATGTGGACCTCGATCACGGGCAGGCCGTCGCAGGCGCTGAGGGCGTCCAGGATCGCCACCGAGGTGTGGGAGTAGGCGCCGGGGTTGATCACGACGCCCGCGTGGTGCTCGCGGGCCTCGTGGATCCAGTCGATCAGCTGTCCCTCGTGGTTGCTCTGCCGGCAGTCGGCGGTCCCGCCGAGCCGAGCCGCCGTCGCGGCGCACAGGGCCTCGACGTCGGCGAGGCTCTCGGAGCCGTAGATCTCGGGCTGCCGCCGGCCGAGCAGGTTGAGGTTGGGACCGTTGAGGACCATGATCGGCGCGCTCGCGAGGGTGCGGGTCATGGCCCCAAGGTCTACCACGTGATCACCCGAAGCTGACGGCGGCGTCCATCTCCCAGACCAGCACCTCGGCACCCTCGGCGCCGGCGGTGAGCCGCTGGCCCTCGGCCCCGGTGACGCGCACGGCGTCGCCCTTGGCGAGCAGACCGGCGCCTTCGACGGCGACCTCGCCCTTGGCGACGTACAGGTGCACCAGGGGGGCGGTGGGCAGGGCCAGGGTCTGCTGCGGCGCCATGCGCGCGGCCTGCAGCGCGGCGTGTTTCTGGGCGATGGAGATGGCCCGCTCGTCGCGGTCGCGGTCCATTCCGGAGGCGACGGTGACCCAGCCGCCGCGGGCGAGTTCGTCGTTGATGTCGAGCTGCTCGTAGCCAGGCTTGATGCCCTGCTCGTCGGGGAACACCCACATCTGCACGAAGTGCACGGGGTCCTTGTGCTCGGGCGCGCCGGTCAGCTTCCAGCTGTCGTTCTTCTCGCTGTGCAGGATGCCGGTGCCCGCGCTCATCCGCTGGGCGAGGCCCGGGTAGATGACGCCGTTGTGGCCCTCGGAGTCCTGGTGGACCAGGCCGCCGTCGAGCACCCAGGTGACGATCTCCATGTCCCGGTGCGGGTGCGTGTCGAAGCCGGTGCCGGGGGCGACGACGTCGTCGTTGGAGACCAGCAGCAGACCGAAGTGGGTGTTCTTCGGGTCGTAGTGGTGGCTGAAGGAGAAGCAGTGGTGCGAGTCGAGCCAGCCGGCGCGGGTGTGGAACCGCTGGCCGGCGCGGCGGACATCCAGCTGGGTGGCCATCGGGGATCTCCTTCTGCGGGGTGTGTCTCTGTCGCCCAACCTAACATGTTGAATCTCGAACTATATTCCTTGGATGCCGTAGCTCCGCAGCTTGCGGTAGACCGTGGCCCGCGCGATGCCCAGCGCCTTCGCCGCCCGCGCCTTGTTGCCGCCGTGGGTGCGCAGCGCCTCCAGGATCGCGTCCCGCTCGGCCCGCTCCAGGCTGCCCAGACGGCGGCCGCCGGCCCCGCCGCGCACGGCGTCCGGCAGTTCCTCCGGGCGCACCGGACCGCTCAGCCTGCGCTCGTCCGCGAGGGTCCTGACGACCGTCGCCAGCTCGGCGACGTTGCCCGGCCAGGTGTGCCGCTCCAGGGTGCGCCGGGCCTCGACGGTCCAGGTCAGCGGCGGGTGGCCGGGCGCCGGTCGCGGGCTGAGGGCGGCGAGCAGCACCGGGAGGTCCTCGGGGCGCTCGCGCAGCGGCGGTACGGACAGCGAGCGCGCCGCCAGCCGGCCCAGCAGGCGGTCCAGGCACGGGTCCGTACGGTCCCCGGGGGTGTGGGTGGCGGTCAGCCGCAGGACGGGGCGCTGTTCGAGGAGCGCCACCAGCGCGGCCGCGGCGCCGGCGTCCAGCGCCTCGACGTGGCGGACGAGCACCCGGCCCGGCACGGGGCGCACGGCCAGCCGCCGCACCCAGTCACGGGCCGCGGCACCGGTCACCAGCGCCGCGTCCAGCTCCACGTCGCCGGCCCGGACGGCGCGGGCCAGCGTCGTCTTGCCGGTGCCGGGCTCCCCCGTCACCAGCAGCGGCCCCTGCTCGCCCCCGAGCCGCACCGCGCGGGCCACCGCTGCGCGCCAGGACAGCGACGCGCCCACGAGCCCGGGCAGCCTCGGCTCGGGGACCGCCGGCGGCCCGCCGGAACCCTCCGCCGCCGCGGACAGCACGGCGACGGCGCCGATGACCTCGCCGGAGTCCAGGACGGGGCTGAGCCGGGCCCGCCAGCCGCCGTCCGGCAGCGGCAGCTCGTACCCCTCGGTCCGGCCGTCGCGGACCATGCCGCCGGCCCGCCGCTCCAGCAGCGCCAGCGACTCGTCGGACAGCCGCCGCGCGGCCTCGGCGCTCACGATCCGCGTCCTGCCGTCGGCCGCGACGACCGCGCGGCCGTTCGGCCGCTCGCGCAGGTAGGCGCCGAGCAGCAGCTCTTCGGGGGATGTATCGGATTGAGACACGCCGGCGGTCTCCCTCTGATCCACGATCGGTTCGTTGCCATTTCAATTATCCGTCAAGGAGCCGCGTTGATGGAGACCGTCGAGACCGACGTGCTGATCGTGGGCAGTGGGCCGGCCGGCGCGGGCGCCGCGCTCGCGCTGAGCACGTACGGGGTGCCGAACATCGTCGTCACGCGCTACGACAGGCTGGCCGACACGCCTCGGGCCCACATCACCAACCAGCGCACCATGGAGGTGCTGCGCGACCTCGGCGTCGAGCAGGAGGTCGTCGCCAAGGCCACTCCCCAGCACCTGATGGGGAACACCGTCTTCTGCACCAGCCTCGCGGGCGAGGAGCTGGGGCGGCTGCGCTCCTGGGGCAACGACCCGCTGGTGCAGGCCGCGCACGACCTGGCCAGCCCGAGCCGCATGTGCGACATGCCGCAGAACTGGATGGAGCCGGTGCTGGTCGAGGCGGCCGTGGCGCGCGGCACCCGGCTGCGCTACGGCACCGTCTACAAGTCCTTCGAGCAGGACGCCGACGGCGTGACCGCCGTGGTGGAGGACCGGCTGCGCGGCGACGAGTACGCCATCCGCGCCAAGTACCTGATCGGCGCCGACGGCGGACGCAGCAAGGTCGCCGAGGACGCCGGGCTGCCCATGGGCGGCAAGATGGGCGTGGCGGGCAGCGTCAACATCGTTTTCGAGGCCGACCTGTCCCGGTACGTCGCCCACCGCCCCAGCACCCTGTACTGGGTGCTCACCCCCGGCGCGACCGTCGGCGGCATCGGCGCGGGCCTGGTGCGCTGCGTGCGGCCGTGGAACGAGTGGCTGATCGTGTGGGGCTACGACGTCGAGGGCGCGCCCCCGGACCTCACCGAGGAGTACGCCCTGTCGGTGGTCCGGCAGCTCATCGGCGACGACGACGTCCCGGTGACCATCCGCTCCTCCTCGGCGTGGACGGTCAACGAGATGTACGCCGAGACGTACTCCCACGGCCGGGTCTTCTGCGCGGGCGACGCCACCCACCGGCACCCGCCGTCCAACGGGCTCGGCTCCAACACCTCCATCCAGGACGCGTACAACCTGGCCTGGAAGCTGAAGCTGGTCCTGGACGGCACCGCCGCGCCCTCGCTGCTGGACACCTACACCGCCGAGCGGGCGCCCGTCGGCAAGCAGATCGTCACCCGCGCCAACAAGTCGATCGGCGAGACCGCCCCGGTCTTCGACGCGCTGGACCTGCTCGCCCCGCAGAGCCCCGGGCAGCTGATCGCCAACATGGAGTCCCGCAAGGACGCGACCCCGGCCGGCGAGAAGCGGCGCGCACGGCTGCGCGAGGCGATCGACTTCAAGCGGTACGAGTTCAACGCGCACGGCGTGGAGCTCAACCAGCGCTACGCCTCGGCCGCGGTCGTCCCGGACGGCACCGCAGACCCGGGCTTCGACCGCGATCCCGAGCTGTACCACCAGCCGAGCAGCCGCCCCGGCGCCAAGCTGCCGCACGCGTGGCTGACGGCGGGGACCCGCACGCTGTCCACCCTCGACCTCGGCGGCGGGGGCCGGTTCGCGCTGCTGACCGGCATCGGCGGCGAGGCCTGGGCGGCGGCGGCCCGCGCGGTCGGCACCGAACTGGGGCTGGACATCGCGACCGCGGTGATCGGCCCCGGCCGGGAGTACGAGGACCCGTACGGCGACTGGGCGCGGGTGCGCGGCATCGGTGACACGGGCGCGCTGCTGGTCCGGCCGGACCTGTACGTGGCCTTCCGGCGCGCCGACGGGGCCGCCGACGACGCCGAGGCGCGGTCCGTGCTCGGCTCCGCGCTGCGGCGCATCCTGGGACGGGACTGACGAGGAGAGAGCATGGACTTCACCGAACAGAGCGCGACGCCGGCCGTCGTGGAGAGCTTCGCGCGGACGCCCGACCCGCGGCTGCGGGAGATCCTGGGCAGCCTGACCCGGCACCTCCACGACTTCGTCCGGGACGTCGAGCCGACGATGGGGGAGTGGGAAGGGGCGATCGGCTTCCTCACCCGCACCGGCCAGGCGTGCACCGACACACGGCAGGAGTTCATCCTCCTGTCCGACGTGCTCGGGGTGTCGATGCTGGTCGAGACGATCAACCAGCGGAAGTCGGCCGGGGAGGGGGCCACCGACTCCACCGTGCTGGGCCCGTTCCACATGGTCGACTCCCCCGCGCGGGAGTTCGGCGACGCGATCGACATGATCGGCTCGGGTGAGCCCTGCGTGGTCACCGGGCGCGTGGTCTCCGTGGACGGCACACCGCTGCCGGGCGCCACGGTGGACGTCTGGCAGGCCGACGAGCACGGCTTCTACGACGTCCAGCAGCCGGGCGAACAGCCCCGGGGCAACGGGCGCGGGCTGTTCGAGGCCGACGGGGAGGGCCGCTTCCGGTTCCGCACCGTCGTGCCCGCGCACTACCCGATCCCGACCGACGGCCCGGTGGGCGACCTGCTGGACGCCACGGAGCGCCATGCGTACCGGCCCGCGCACATCCACTTCATCGCGGCCGCCGCCGGCCACCAGCCGGTCACCACGCACGTGTTCGTCCAGGACAGCCCGTACCTGGACTCGGACGCGGTCTTCGCGGTGAAGAAGAGCCTGGTCCAGGAGTTCGCCGAGGTGGACGACCCGGAGCGGGCGGCCGGGTACGGGGTTCCCAACCCCTTCCGGCTGGCGACCTTCGACATCGTGCTGCAGCGGTCATGAGCCTGGAGTTCGTCCACGAGGCGCTGCCGATGCGGGTCGTCTTCCGACCCGGGGCCGCCACCACGGCCGTGGCGGAGGAGGCCGGCCGGCTCGGCCTGCGCCGCGTGCTGGTGCTGTCGGGCCGGCACGGTGAGGACACCGCGCGCTCCGTCGCCGCGTCGCTCGGGGCGGTCTGCGTGGGCGTCCACCCGGGCGCGGTGATGCACGTGCCGGTGAAGGTGGCCGACGAGGCCGTCGCGGTGGCGCGGGAACTGGACGCCGACGGGCTGGTCGCGGTCGGCGGCGGTTCCGCGGTCGGCCTGGGCAAGGCGGTCGCACTGCGCACCGGGCTGCCGCTGCTGGCCGTTCCGACGACGTACTCGGGCTCCGAGATGACCCCGGTCTGGGGCCTGACGGAGGACGGCGTCAAGCGCACCGGCCGCGACCGCCGCGTCCTGCCGCGCAGCGTCGTCTACGACCCGGAGCTCACCTTGTCGATGCCGCCGGCGCTGTCCGGTACCAGCGGCGTCAACGCCCTCGCCCACGCCGTCGAGGCGCTGTACGCCCCCGACGCCACCCCGATCGTGTCGCTGATGGCCGAGGAGGGGGTGCGCGCCCTGGCGGACGCGCTGCCGCGTGTCGTCGCCGACCCGGGCGGCCTCGACGCGCGCGGACACGCCCTGTACGGGGCCTGGCTGTGCGGGGCGTGCCTCGGGGCCACCACGATGGGCCTGCACCACAAGCTGGCCCATGTGCTCGGCGGCGCCTTCGACCTGCCGCACTCCGCGACGCACACGGTGCTGCTGCCGTACGTCCTCGCCTTCAACGCCCCGGCCGCCCCGGCCGCGACGGCCGCGCTCCGCCGGGCGCTGGGAACCGAGGACCCGGCGCGCGCAGTGCACGAGCTGGGCGGGCGGCTCGGCGCGCCGCGCTCGCTGGCCGAGGTCGGTCTGCCGGCCGACGGCATCGGCCGCGTCGTGGAGCTCGTGGGCGCGGCCTCGTACGCCAACCCGCGCCCGGCGGACGCGGAAGAGCTGCGCGCGCTGCTGACGGCGGCGTACGAGGGGGCGCCGCCGACGGGCTGACCGGATTCCGGCCGGGCATTCCCCCGTACGCACACGAACGCCTTTGCGCTTTTCGGCCGTGCTGCCGAGCGCATTCCCCGGCAGCGGTCCCGGAATTCCCGGCGGAACCCGTGTTCCGCCGGCGCGCGGGAATCCCTCAGCCCCGGCGCCGGGCCTCCCGGTCCGGGGCCGCGGGCGGCCCGCCGCCGTAGTCCAGCCGCTCCGCCGTCCTCACCAGCCGTTCGAGTGCGGCACCGTCCCGCGGCCCGCCGTGCAGGGCACGGCGGGCCCGCGCGACAACGCCGCACAGGCGTACGGAAAACAGGCGTTTCGTGCTCCAAAACGCCATCCCCCGCCACCCCTTCCGCCGGTTAGAAATATCTACCAAGGTTGAGCGTATGAGAAATGCGGCACCGAAACAGGCAATGGAGTGGCTGGCCGCCGCCGCGGCGGATCCGCGGGCGTGCAAGCGGGAATGGGAACACGGCGAGAGCGGGACCGTCCTGCTGCCCGCCGGGCGCTTCTGGGACGTGCTCAGCGTGCCCGAGGACCTCGGCCTGCTGGCCCTCGACGCCCTGCTGCGCCTCCCCCGCACGGAACCCGGGCCCACCCTCGCCGACACGGCCTCCCGCCGGGTCGGCTTCTTCCTCCCGCCGGACCCCGTCAGCAGATGGGTGGGCACCGGGATCCGCTACGCCGGCAGGGGCGCCTGGATCGCCGTCCCGCCCCCGTACCGGGCCGCGGGGGCCCTGCGGTGGCTGGTACCCCCCGACGGAACGGGCACCCTCCACACCCCTACCGTGGTGGAACTGGCCCTGTTCCAGGCAGCAGTTGCGGCAGACTGCCGCCGCTGAAGGAGGCCGCGCGCGGTACGTCCGGCCCCGCGTAGCCGGGGACGGCGCGCCCGTGGGCCCGCCAGTCGGCGAGGAGTTCGGTGTAGATGGGCGGGTCCATCCAATAGGCGCCGGTGAGTTCGGCGAAGGTCCGGTGGTGGTCCGGGTGGCCCTGGAGAAGGCATCCACGGGTCGAGGATGTGCTGCTGTCCATGTCCCCTTGCAACGCGGCTCGTGCGCCGGTGGTACGTCCGGAGCAGGCAGCGCCACTGGATCGAGTGAGCGCGCCCCCCTCGTTAGGGGCCTTCCTCTCACCCTCTGACCCGCTCATCGTCTCATCGTCACGCGACGGGAGGTCCCGGCAGCCCGAGCGCGTGAGCGAGCAGCGGCCAGGCCGTCGCGAACTCCTGTCGCCAGTAAGCCCATTCGTGTCGGCCGCCCTCGTAGTAGTGCGTCGTCACCGGGATGTCACGGAGTTCCAGCGCGGTGGCGAAGACATGCGTGGCGGGCCACAGGGTGCTCTCCAGCACCTCCGGCAGCAGCTCGGTGCCGCCGCCCGCGGCCGGGGCGGCGGCACCGCTTCCGCAGGACACGTACAGCGCGGTGCCGCGCAGCCCTCCCGCGCGCGCCGTGGGGTTGAAGGACCGCCAGGTGTCCCACCGGTCCACGGGGTCGCCCCACAGGGACCCGGGGCAGAGGCTCTCGCGGAGCAGGAGGGCGTCGAGGGCGGTGGGCACCCCGGCGAAGGTGGTGTCCAGGACGCCGCTGAAGGAGGCGGCGGCGCGGAACGCCCCCGGGTGGCGGGCCGCGTGGGCCATGGCGCCGTGGCCGCCGGTCGAGACGCCCGCCACGGCCCGTACGCCGGAGGCCCGGTAGTCGCGGCGCAGCAGCCCGTCGACCTCGCCCAGCTGGAAGGTCTCGTAGTCGGAGCCGTCGAGCCAGTGGCTGGACAGGCCCGCGGGGCCGCAGTCCGGCATGGCGAGGATGAGGCCGCCGCCCTCGGTGAGCCGCTCGACGCCCGCCTGCCGGCTCCAGGCGGTGTGGTCCTCGTGCGGCCCGTGCAGCAGGTACAGCACCGGCCAGGTGCGCCCGGGCGCACGCGCGAAGTCCGTGGGCAGGACGATCCGCACCGCCGCCGGGCGGCCGAGCGCCGCCGAGGCGACCGTCAGGTCCCAGGTGCGTGCGTCGACGCGGGTCGCGGCGGCCACCTCGGCGGCGGTCCCTCCGGGCGCGCGTGCGGTGCTGGGGGTCATGGGGGTGGCTCCTCACAGGACAGGTGCGCGACGGGGCGCGCACGGACCGGGCGCACTCCCTTTACCCGGGGTAACGGACGGCGGCCGGGAGTGGTTCAACGGCTGCCGCGGTTCCCCTCGGCGCGCCGCAAGCCCGCGACGCCCCGGGGGCGAAGTGCGGTGACCGACCGGTAGGTTCGGTGCCGGGGGCCCCGCCGCGGGGGCCGGAACCGACGAGGGAGCACACGCGCATGACCTGGTTGCTGTACGGAGCCACGGGCTACACCGGCCGCCTCGTCGCACGGGAGGCCGTGGCCCGTGGGGAACGCCCGGTGCTCGCGGGCCGGTCGGCCGCCGCGCTGGCCCCGCTGGCGGCCGGACTGGGCCTGGACCACCGGGTGGTCGGCCTCGGCGACGCGGCGGCGCTGCGCGCGGCGCTCGCGGACGTGGACGCCGTGGCCCACTGCGCGGGGCCCTTCTCCGCGACGGCGCTGCCGATGGCCGAGGCGTGCCTGCACACCGGCACGCACTACCTCGACATCACCGGCGAGATCGACGTGCTCGAGGCGCTGCACGCGATGAGCGCCCGGGCCCGCGCGGCGGGTGTGGTCCTGCTGCCCGGGGCGGGGTTCGACGTCGTCCCCACCGACTGCCTCGCCGCGACCGTCGCCGCCGCGCTGCCCACCGCCACCCACCTGGACATCGCCTTCGTGGCCGGCGGGGGCGCGAGCCCCGGCACGGCGCGCTCCGCGCTCGAGGCGCTCGACAAGGGCGCCGGCGGCCGCGCCCGCGTCGACGGGGTGATCCGCGACGTCCCGCTCGGGCACCCCCGGGTGACCGCGTCCTTCCGCACCGGCCGGCGCCAGGTCGCCGGCCTCGCCTGGGGCGACGTCAGCACGGCCTACCACTCGACCGGCATCCCCAACGTCTCGACGTACACCTGGCTGCCGGGCGCCCCGCTGGCGGCACGCGTGCTCCGGGTCGGCCCGGTACGGCGGCTGGCCCGCGCGGGGGTCGACCGTTTCCTGACGGGCCCCGGCGAGCGCGCGCGGGCGCGCACCCGTTCCCAGGTGTGGGCCCGCGCCCGCGACGCGCACGGCGGTGCGGCCCAGGCGGCGCTGTCGGCCCCCAACGGCTACGCGCTGACCGTCGATTCGGTGCTGCGCATCGTGACCCGGCTGCCGCGGCTCCCGCACGGCACCCAGACCCCCTCCTCGGCCCTCGGCGCCGACTTCGTCCTGGAACTGGACGGAGTACGCCGGGACGGACCCCACGTCAGCTGATCCCCCGCGGCTACGACGGACGCGCCGCCGCGGGACGCGGTCGCCGAGGCCGACCCGCGCCGCGGTCGGCCGGCCCCTGCAGGGCTACGGCAGAAGGGCGGCACCACGCGCCCACTCCCGCGACCGGGCGCACGCACCCGCGCCAGGCACAGCAGCAAGGTTCGGACGACGACGTTGGCCCCCGACCCTGCCGCCGAAACCGCGGCACCGGTCCGCGACCGGGCCCCCGCGCCGGCCGAGGCTCCCGCTACGACGGACGCGCCGCCGAGGCGCGCGCCGAGGCGGCGGTGGCCGCCGCCACCGCCCAGCCCTCCAGGCTCGTGACGAAGTGCCCGGCGCAGTCCGGCCAGTGCAGCCCGCCGCGGGCGGCGGCGTGGCCGCGGGCGCCCATCGCGCGGCGCAGTTCCGGGTCGTCGCGCAGCCGCCGGACCGCGTCCGCGGCAGCCGCGGGGTCCTCGAAGGGGACGAGGAGGCCGCAGTCGTGCCCGCGGACCAGTTCGGCGGCGAGGGGGTTGGGGGTGCTCACGACGGGGATGCCGTAGGCCATGTACTCGACGACCTTGGTGGGCCGCGAGTGGCGGTAGTTCGCCTCGTCGCGCAGCAGCGACACCCCGGCGAGGGCGCCGCGCAGCCGGCCCAGGGCCGCGTCGTTGGGCAGGAAGCCGTGCCAGCGCAGCGCGCCGTCGCGGTCGGCCGCCGCCAGCAGTCCGCGGACGTCGCCGTCGGCGGCGCCGATGAGCTCGACGTGGACGTCCGGGGCCAGCAGCCGTGCCATGGCGACCAGTTCCTCGGCGCCGCGGGCCCGGGACAACTGCCCGAGGTAGACGACGCGGTCGTCGCCCGGCGCCGGCGGGGGGTCCGTGGGGACGGTGACCAGGTTCGGCACCACGGGGTGCGCGCGGCGGAAGCGCCGCTGGTAGGCGTCCTCGGCGAGCAGCAGGTGCAGATGCCGCTCGGCGGCGAGTTCGGCCGCGCGGACCACGAGGCGCAGCGGCGGGCGCAGTGGCCGCGGCACCCAGCCCTTCATGGCGAGGGCGGCCGCGGTGTCCTCGTGCACGTCCCACACCACGGCCGGCCGCCGGGCGCCGGTGCGGTGCCAGTGCCGCAGCGCCCGCGGCAGGGCGAGCAGCAGTTCGGGGTCGTGGAGCAGGACGGCGTCGACGGTGGGCCCGCGCCGCGCCAGCAGGCGCCGGGCCGCACGGACGGCCGCGCGCCGGTCCCGTCCGGTGGCCCGGGGCAGGTCGACGCCCTCGACCCCGGGGCGGGGCGGGGTCGCCCGCGCGGTGAAGGGCGCGGCGTAGGTGACGGTGTGACCGTGGGCCAGGAGGGCGGCTATCTGCCGGTGCAGGATGCGCGCGTCCTCGGGGTGGTGCACGACGGTGACGACCAGTACGTGCATCACAGCACCTCGACGTCGGGCCGGAAGATCCGTCCGCGCGTGTCGAACAGCAGGCGGGCCCGGTCCGCCACCACCTGCAGGTCGTAGGCGCTGTGGTCCTGCAGGAGGACCGTCAGGTCGTGCTCGCGCAGGGCGGCGGCCAGGTCGCCGGCCCGGGGGACGGGATCGCCGTCGACCTCCCAGGCCTCCACGAACGGGTCGTGGAAGGAGATCCCCGTGCCGAGCCGGCGCAGCAGCCGCGCCACGGGGACGGCGGGGCTCTCGCGCCGGTCGGCGATGTCGGGCTTGTAGGTGACGCCGAGCAGCAGCACCCGTGAGCCGTGCAGCGCCTTCCCGGCCGTGTTGAGCAGGTCCTGCGCCCGGCGCACCACGTACTCCGGCATCCGGTGGTTGATCTCCCGGGCGAGTTCGACGAAGCGGAACTCGTAGCCGAGCGTGCGGACCTTGTACGACAGGTAGTTGGGGTCGATCGGGATGCAGTGGCCGCCGACGCCCGCGCCGGGCCGGAAGGCCTGGAAGCCGAAGGGCTTGGTGGCGGCGCAGTCGATGACGTTCCAGATGTCGACGCCCAGTTCGCGGCAGAGTATGGCCAGTTCGTTGACGAGCGCGATGTTGACGTGGCGGTAGGTGTTCTCCAGCAGCTTGGCCATCTCGGCCTCGCGGGTGCCCTTGGCCCGCACGACGGTGTCGACGAGCTTGCCGTAGAACGCGACGGCGCGCGCCGCGCACCCGGGGGTGTGCCCGCCGACGATCTTCGGGGTGTCGCGGAAGCCGTGGGTCCGGTTGCCCGGGTCGATCCGCTCGGGCGAGAAGGCGAGGGCGAAGTCCGCCCCGGCGCGCAGCCCCGAGCCCGCCTCGAGGAGGGGCCGGACGACCTCGTCGGTCGTGCCGGGGTAGGTCGTCGACTCCAGCACGACCAGGACGCCGGGGCGCAGCCGTGCGGCGACCGCCTCGGCGGCCCCGGTGACCGCGGTCAGGTCCGGTCCGCCGTCCTCGGACAGCGGGGTGGGGACGCAGATGACGATGGCCTGGGCCTCCCCCAGGCACTCCTGGCCGGTGGTCGCGGTGAACCCGGAGGCCAGCATGCGCCGCAGGTCGTCGTCGCGGACGTCGTCCACGTGCGAGCGGCCGGAGTTGAGGGCGTCCACCACCGCGGGGTCCAGGTCGTGTCCCACGACGCTCAGTCCCACCGCCGCCGCCTCCCTGGCGAGGGGCAGCCCGACGTATCCGAGGCCTACGACTGCGAGATCCACCGTCATGCCGCACCATCCAGAGCGCTATACGGCCCCCAGACCGCGGTAGGCGTCGCGCGTCCGCCCCGCGATGTGGGCCCAGGTACGGTCGCGGGCCACTCGTGCGCGGGCGGCGTCGCCCATCATCCGCCGTTGATTTGGACTATAGAGCAATATTTCGAGCGTATCTGCCCAGGCATTTACGTCTCCTGACGGAATTAGCCGTCCGTTCACCTGGTCTTCGACCAGCTCCCCCATCGCCGTGACATCACTTGCTGCAAGGGGAAGACCGCTCGCCATCGCCTCCACCGGTTTGAGAGGGGTCACGAGATGGCACACCCGCTCTCCCGTCCGCGGCACCGCGAAGACGTCCAGCACGGCATGGTGGGCCCGCACCTCGGCGTACGGCACACGGCCCGTGAACAGGGCGCTCCCGCCGAGGCCGAGCCCCGCCGCCTGCCGCTCCAGCGCGGGCCGCTGCGGGCCGTCCCCCACGATCAGCAGGCGCAGCGGCACACCCCGGCGGCGCAGCACGGCTCCGGCGCGCAGCAGGGTGCCGATGCCCTCGTGGGGCGTGAGCGTGGAGACCGTGCCCACGACCATCTCGTCCGGGCCGATGCCGAGACGGGTGCGCAGGTCACCGGGGTCGGGCAGCGGCTGCAGGAAGACGTCGTCCACGGCGTTGGGCACGACCCGCACCCGCTCCTCGGGGATCCCCCGGGAGACGATCTCCGCCTTCATCGCCTCGCCGAGGGTGAGCACCAGGTCGGCGGCCTTCATGCAGTGCGTCTCCAGGGCGCGCCGCTCCCGGTACGACGCGCTGTCACGGTCACGCCCGGGTCCCTGCGTCAGCCAGGTCTCCTCCAGGAAGCCGCGCACCTCGTAGACGACCGGCAGGCCGAACGATTCGCGCAGTGCGAGCGCCACTCGGCCGTTCGGGTGATCGGTGGCCGCGTGCAGGACCGCGGGGCGGAGCCGTTCGACGAGCCGGGCGGCGAGCTCGGCGTTGCGGGCGAGGGCGGCCGCGGGCGTCCCCGGCATCCGCACCGGCAGCAGGCGGTGGTACGGCACCCCGTCCACGACCTGCTCCGGCCGTCCGTCCCAGACGCCCTGGGCCACGGGGAAGCCCAGCCGTGTGACGACCTGCGGGTCCAGGCCCGCCTGCCGCTGGGCGCGCGCGATGGCGTGCGTCCTGACGGTGTAGCCGGCGTTGCGGTACGGCAGGGAGTTGGTGACCAGGTGCAGCACCCGCCCCGGCACCGCCGTCCCCGGCACACCTGCCGGGGCGGGCACACCCCGCGGCCCGTACGCGGTGGCGCCGCCGCGCACGCGGTGCGGATCGCGCTCGGGCAGCCGGGCCAGCGCCCACCGGGCGGGCCCCCGGGCCGGCCCCGGGGCGACCCTCAGGGCCAGGGACGCCGCACGCACCGGGTCGTCCCGCAGATGACGGATCGCCACGGAGACGGCGAGAATCAAGGCACGAAGAGTACGACGACGCACAATCCCACCCTAAGCACGGCAAGTGAACGGGAGGCACCGTGCTCGGCTCGGTAGTCCACGTGGTCGGTGCCCGGCCCAACTTCGTCAAGGCCGCCCCGGTCGTCGCCGCGCTGCGCGAGGCCGGGCAGCCGCAGTCGGTGGTGCACACCGGACAGCACTACGACGAACGCATGTCGCACGTCTTCTTCCGGGAGCTCGGTCTGCCCGAACCGGACGTGGACCTCGGCGTCGGCTCCGGCAGCCACGCCCGGCAGACCGCCGCCCTGCTGACCGCCCTGGAGGACGAGCTGTCGGCCCGGGCGCCCGCCCTGGTCACGGTCTACGGGGACGTCAACTCCACGCTCGCCGCCGCCCTGGTCGCCGCCAAGCTGGGGCTGCCCGTGGCGCACGTCGAGGCAGGCCTGCGCAGCTTCGACATGACGATGCCGGAGGAGGTCAACCGGCGGCTGACCGACCAGCTCGCCGACCTGCTCTTCGTCACCAGCCCGGAGGCGGTGGGCCATCTGGGGGACGAGGGCGTGGACACCGCCCGGGTGCACTTCGTCGGCAACCCGATGATCGACACCCTGATGGCCCACCTGCCACGCTTCGACCCCGAATCCGCCCGCGCCGCCCACGGGCTGCCCGGCCGCTACGGCGTCGTGACGCTGCACCGTCCCGCCAACGTCGACGACCCGGCCGCCGCGGCCGCCGCCGTGGCGGCGTTGCGCGAGGCGGCCGAGCACCTGGAGCTGGCGGTCCCGCTGCACCCGCGCGGGCGGGCCGCGCTGGAGGCGGCGGGGCTCGGCGACACGCCCGGCATCCGGATCCTGGAGCCGCTCGGCTACCTGGAGTTCATGGGGCTGCTGCGGGGCGCCGCCGCGGTGGTCACCGACTCGGGCGGGGTGCAGGAGGAGACCACCGTCCTGGGCGTGCCCTGCCTGACGCTGCGGCCCAACACCGAGCGGCCCGTGACGGTCACCCACGGCACCAACCGCCTCGTCGCCCCCGAAGGGCTGGTCCCGGCCCTGCTCAAGGCGCTGGACGGCGAAGCCCGCGCCCCCGAGGGCCCCCCGCTGTGGGACGGCCGCTCGGGGCCCCGCATCGCCCGCGTCATCACCGAGTGGCTTGACCACCATGTCTGAGCCGCGTCTCGAGGACCCCCTCGCGTACTGGGACAGCCGTCACCGCGAGCACGACGACCTCGCCTCCGGCGGCCATATCGGACTCGACCGGCCGGGCAACGAGATCTTCTACGCGCTGCGCTTCGCGGAGGTCCTGCGCATCACCGGTGATTTCGAACGGGCCAACGACCCGCTGCTCGTACTCGACGCGGGCTGCGGCAAGGGCCACTTCGCCCGGGCCCTGGCCCGCTGCGGCCACCTCGTCGACGCGATCGACGCCAGCCCCTCGGCAGTGGACCACGGCCGCGCGCTGGGGGGCGGCCCCCGCTACGCGGTGGCGGAGCTGTCGGCCTGGCGCAGCCCGTGGCTGTACGACGTGGTGCTCGCCGTGGACGTGCTCTTCCACGTGCTCGACGACGCCGCCTGGCGGGCGGCGCTGGTCAACCTCGCCTCCCTCGTCCGGCTGACCGGCCGGCTGGTCGTCACCGACGAGGACGCGCCCGGGCGCGTGGCGCGCGGCGACTACATCCTGCACCGCCCTGCGGCCGAGTACCGCGCCGCCGTCGAACCGCTCGGACTGCGGTACGGCGGCTTCACGCCGTACGGTTTCCGGGAGAACAGGGTCGGTTTCCACGTCTTCACGAGGACCTCCTGATGCGCCTTCTCGATCTGCTCCACCCGCACCTGGACGGGGTGACCGAGGTCGTCGACGCGACCGGCGGCGGCATCCCGCTCGAACCGTACCTGCACCTGCCGGGCGGCGTCCGGCTGTGCCCCTCCCCGGCCGGTGACCAGGACCCGGTCGGCGAGGGACGGCTGGCCCTGCTCAGTTACGGCCCCGACCCCACCCGGCACGGCGACGAGGACGCGTGCCTCGCGGCGCTGCGGCGGATGCGCCCGGGCGGCAAGGGCCTGATCGTGTTCGGCCACGCCGGTGCCGAACTGCCGTACCACCGGCTGCTCGACGCCCTGGTGGCGCACCGCTGCCAGGTGCTGCGGGCAGCCGGCCTGGACTACCTGCACCTGCACGGCGGCGCGGTGTTCACCTGCACCGAGGCACTGCTGCCGCTCCTGGACCCGGCCGGTCGGCCGGTGGCGGGCGGGGAGACCACCGCACTGCGGGTGGCCGGCGAGTACGTGCTGGCGGAGTTCGTCTCGCGTGCCGAGCGGGCCCGGGTGCTGGAGCTGGAGCGGCGGCACGAGGAGGACCGTCGCGCGCTGGAGGCGCTGCAGGACGGCACGGACGGCGAGCGGACGGCGGCCGTGACGCACGAACGCGACCGGCTCGCGGCCGAGCTGCGACGCGCCAGGGAGCGGATCGGGGTGCTGGAGACCCGGGTCGCCATGCTGCAGGGCTCGACCTCGCTGCGGGTCGGCCAGGCGCTGGTCTCGGCCGCGCGCTCCCCCTTGCGCGGCTCGACGCGGCTGCCGCGCGAGCTGTACGGGATGTGGCGCGGCCGCGGCAAGGGCGGTCGCCCCGCAGCCGCCCGGCCGGGCACGCCGGCCGCCGCCTCCCCGGCACCGGGTGGGGGCGGTCCGGCGGCCGACGGACACCTGCACCTGGCCCACCGGGCGTTCACGGCCGGCCCCCGCGACCGGCTGGTCATCGCCGGTGTCCTGGACGCCACGACCACCGCCGACTTCGCCCACGACGCCGTCGTCAACCGCGTGCTGCCGCACGACGCACGGCAGGTCGCCGAACGCACCGACCCGGACGTGCTCGTCGTACAGCTCAGCGCCTGCCTTGCCGGGCCGTGGGCGCACACCGGCACCGGCACCGCACCCGACCTGGACCGGCGGCTGGCCGAACTCCTCGCCACCGTCCACGCGCTCGGCCGTACCGCAGTGCTGTGGCGGGACGCCCCCGCCTCCGCCGCGCCGGGGCTGGCCCCGTTCCCCTGGGACGCCGTGCTCGACGGGGACACCGGGGTGCAGCCGGCCCGGCTGGACCCGGCGTCGGTGGACCGCGCCGACCTGCGGGAGATCTTCACCTCCCGGGCCACCCGGGTCCGGCTGTCGGAGCTCGCCCGGATCGCCGGGGCGGCGGACCCGCTGGACGCCCGGCGGGTGGCCGTGCTGGCCGACCCGCGTGACGGATCCGAGGTGTCACGCCTGGTCGCGCAGGTGATGGCGCAGCGGCTGCGCCCCGCCGAGGTGCTGGTGCCCGTTCCCGGGGCGGCCTACGCGGAACTCACCGCGGGCGGGGTCACCGTACGGGCCACGGCGGACGGGCCGGGCGCGCCCTGGGTCGCGGACTGGACGGACCTCGCGGAGGAACGGCCGGCGGTCCACCTGCTGGACCTGATGTGCGCCCAGGAGTGCTCAGGGGCCGACGCGGTGGGCTTCAGCGCGGACACCCCGGGCTTCGTTCCGCACGTCAACGGCTTCCGCCCGGCCCTGCTGCGCAGGACTCTCTGGCCGTCCCCCGGGGCGGCACGGCTGTTCACGATCCGCCCGGAGGAGGTCCGATGACGGGCACGCGCACGGTCAGGGCGATGGTCTACGGGGACGTGGACCTCAACCTCATCGACGGTTCCGCGGTGTGGGCCCAGTCGACGGTGCAGGCGCTGACGCGGGCCGGCTGCGGGACCCGGCTGGTGCTGAAGGCGCCGGTGCGCACCGGACGGCTGGTCGATCCGCTGGCGCAACTGCCGGGGGTGTCCGTCGTACCGACCGGGCACGTCCTGTCCCCCGTCCAGGCCTCGCGGGTGCTGCGCGAGCAGGACGAGCGGGAGCCGTGCGACCTGCTGGTGCTGCGCGGTCGCCGGCTGGTGGCGCAGGTCGTCGCCGACGGCGCCTTCGACGGGCGGATCTGGGCGTACCTCACCGACATCCCGCAGTCGGCGGCGCAGATGACGGACGAGGCGGTCGACGAACTGACCCGGATCGCCGAGGCCTGCCGCTACCTGCTGTGCCAGACCGAGGAGTTGCGCTGCTTCATCGAGGCCTGGGTGCCGGCCGCGTGCGGCAAGTGCGTGCTGTACCCGCCGAGCGTGCCCGTCCCGGACTTCGCGGTGCCGGAGCACGACGCGGCGCGCGACCCCGTCCGCATGGTGTACACGGGCAAGTTCGCGCCGCGCTGGAACACCCTGGAGATGACCGAGTTGCCGGGCGCGCTGGCCACCCGCGGGATCCGGGCCGAGCTGCACACCGTCGGCGACAAGGTCCACGACGACCCGCGGCACCCCGGCTTCCACGCGGCCATGGAGCGTGCGCTGCGGAGCGCGACCGGCGTGGTGCACCACGGCGGCACCCCCCGCCAGGAGGCCATGCGGATCGCCGCGGGATGCGACCTGGGGCTGGGCTGGCGCCATCCGGAACTGGACGCGAGCCTGGAACTGTCCACGAAGGTACTGGAGTTCGGGACGCTCGGACTACCCGTCGTGCTCAACCGCACGCCCGCGCACGAGGCGCTGCTCGGCGCCGACTACCCGCTGTTCGTCCCCGGCCGCGGCACCCTCGACGACGCGGCGGAGGCGGTCGCCACCGCCGCCCGTTCCCCCGAGGCCTACCGCACGGCCGCCCGGCGCTGCCGCGAGGCCGCCGCGCACTTCTCACTGGACCGGGCCGCCGAACGGCTGCGCGGCCTGGTCGAACGGGCGCTGCCGGCGGCACCGGTCGCGCTCGCCGGCCGCGGACGGCCGCTGCGGGTCGTCGTCGCCGGGCACGACCTGAAGTTCTTCACGCGTCTGCTGGACCACCTCCAGGCCCTGCCCGGGGTCGAGGTGCGGGTCGACGCCTGGGAGGCACTGGCCCGGCACGACGCGGCCGCCGGCCGCGAACTCGCCGCCTGGGCCGACGTCGTGGTCGTGGAGTGGTGCGGGCCGGCGGCCGTCTGGTACAGCCGCCACAAGCGCCGCGGCTCCCGCCTGCTGGTGCGCCTCCACCGCTTCGAGCTGTACGCCGGTTACCCCGCGCAGGTCGACATCGACGCCGTCGACCGCGTCGTATGCGTCAGCCCGCACTACAACCGGCTCACGCGCGAACGCACCGGCTGGCCGCAGGAGAAGCTCGTCACCGTCCCCAACTGGGTCGACGACCGGCAGCTGGACCGCCCCAAGGTCCCCGACGCCCGCTACCGCCTCGGCATGATCGGCATCGCGCCCTCGCGCAAGCGGCTCGACCTGGGCCTGGACGTGCTCGAGGAGCTGCGGGCCAGGGACCCGCGGTGGCGGCTGTCGGTGAAGTCCAAGATGCCCTGGGACTACTGGTGGATCTGGAACAAGCCCGAGGAGCGGGCGCACTACGACGCCGTGCTGCGCCGTGTGCAGTCCGGTCCGCTGGAGGACGCCGTGGTCTTCGACGACTTCGGCCCCGACGTGGCGAGCTGGCTGCGGCGCATCGGCTTCGTGCTCTCCACCAGCGACGACGAGAGCTTCCACCTCGCGCCCGCCGAGGGCATGGCTTCCGGCGCGGTGCCCGCCCTGCTGCCCTGGCCGGGCGCCGACGCGATCTACGAACGCCGCTGGATCCACGACTCCCCCTCGGCCATGGCGGACGCGATCGCGGCGCTCGCGGCCGACGGCTGGCAGGAGGCGGGCGAGCAGGCCCGCGACTGGCTGCGCGGGGCCTTCGGGCTCGACACGGTCCGTGCGGCGTGGACGGAACTGGTCACCGGCTCGGCGCCGTGACACCCGCGGGGATGGGCGCGGGGGCGGGCGCCGGGGCGGCTGCCTGCCGGCGGGCGGCCACCGCGCGGCTGTAGCGCGCGGTGAAGACCACCGGGAGGGCGAAGCCGCAGATCTTGACGGCGATGATCCCGGCGAGCGCGTGCGGGGCGGCCGAGAGCAGGACGGCCGGCAGCGCGGCGTTCACGGTGAAGGACGCCGCACACACCGCGGTGATGATCATGTTGGTGCGGAGGAAGACCGGGTTGTCCCAGACCGCGGGCGGGACCATGGTCCTGGCGATGCCGAGGGTGAACGGCCTGGAAACGGCCAACGAGCCCCAGGCCGCGAGGGCGAGCCAGCCCAGGGAGAGCGCCGTGCTGTAGGACTCGAGCGGTGAGTCCGGGACGGCGAAGGCCAGCGCCGCCAGCAGGGCGAAGAACACCGCGGAGCTGAGTTCGATCACGAACCGGTCCGCCGGGTGGCCCGCGCGGCGCTCCGCGCCGACCAGCCCGGCCGAGAGCACGAGGCCGGCGAGCGGATACGACCGGCTCAGGACGTTTCAGACGTCCCTCACCAACGTCTGGCCCGCCACCCAGAGCCAGCTCTACACGGAGCTGAACCGGCTCGCCGAGGCCGAGCTGGTGACCGTCGCCGCCGAGGGACCGCGCGGGCACAAGGAGTACGCCCTCACCGAGGCGGGCCGCGCGGAGCTGCTCCACTGGCTCACCGAGGTGGAGCCGCAGCGCAACCGCCGCAGCGACGCGCTGCGGCGGGTCTTCTTCCTCCACCAGGTCGACCCCGGGCGGGCCCGGGCCTACGTGGAGCGCGAGGGGGCGCTGGCCGCGGAGCGCCACGAGGGGCTGCTGGAGCTCGAGCGCTCCGTCGACTGGGACCCCGGCGGCGACCTCGCCTTCTACGGGCGGCTGACCCTGGAGTGGGGGCTGCGCTTCACCAGGATGCAGCAGGAGTGGGCCGCCTGGGCGGCCGAGCACATCAGTGACCGGACACCGGGGGACACCGAACGGCCGTAACATGGCGCCGGGGTGGTGACTGGAGGTGCACATGACCACGGAAGAGTCGCCGTACGACGTGCTCGTCGTGGGCGGTTCCGGGGTGGACACCGTCGTGCGGGTGGACAGCCTGCCCGTACCGCTCGTGGACTCCCTCGGGGTGGAGCCGGTCCGGGAGTGGCCCGGCCAGACCGGCGGCAACGTGGCGCTGGGCTGCCGCGCGCTCGGCATGACCGTGAAGTTCCTCGACTTCGTCGGCGACGACTGGATCGGCACCCTGCTCAGGGAGCGCCTGGCCAAGGGCGACGTCGACTTCGAGCCGCTGATCTCCCCCGCCGGGACCCGGCGGGCCGTCAACCTCGTGGACGCCACGGGCCGCCGGATGTCCTTCTACGACGGGCGCGACCCGGCGGACCTGCGGATGCCGCGCGAGTTCTACCTGCCGCACCTGCGCCGCGCCCGGCACGTGCACCTCTCGATCTCGCACTTCACGCGCTTCCTCTACGACGACATCGAGGAACTCGGCCTGCCCGTCTCGACCGACCTGCACGACTGGGACGGACTGGCCGAGCACCAGCGGGAGTTCGCCCGCCGCTCCGACCTGGTCTTCCTCAGCGCGGCGGGAGCGGGCGAGCGCATCGCGGACATCATGCGCGCGATCCTGCGCGACGGCCGCGCCCAGGCCGTGATCGCCACCGCGGGCGCGGGCGGCGCCTATCTGCTCGCGCGCGACGGGGGCAGCATGCCCCGGCACATCCCGGCCGTCACCCCGCCCGGCCCGGTGGTGGACTCCAACGGGGCGGGCGACGCCTTCCTCTGCGGCTTCCTCCACGGGCGCATGCGCGGACTGGACTTCGAGTCCTGCGCCCGGCTCGGCGCGACGGCAGGTGCCCACACCTGCACGGCGGGCGGCAACCTCGCCCTCATCGACGCCGCGACGCTGGAGTCCGCTCAGGTCTCCCTCTCCGGCACGTAGTCGGCCTCCTCCAGTCCGAAGGTCCAGGCGACGCCCTCGCGGGCGGTCCGGGTCCGCGGCGGCACCCGCAGCCAGTAGGTGCGGTGGGTGCCGTCCGGCTCCGGCGTGGAGTTGACGACCTCGACCATCACCAGCGGCTCGTCCCCCTCCAGCTCGATCCGCCACAGCACGCCGGCGGCGTCCCGCTGCACGGGCTCGGCCCCGGACTCCTCCAGGTAGCGCTCGTAGCCGTAGTGCTCCAGCATCACTCGGCGCAGCTCGGCGTTCTCCTCCTCCCGTATACGGCGCGGGGTCAGCCCGGCGAGCCCGTCGAGGAACTCGGCGGGGACCGGCATGCCCCGCCAGGCGTGCAGCGCGAAGCCGTCCGCGTAGGCCAGCGCGGGGCCGTCGCCGCGGTCCAGCCGGCCCGCCTCGTCCCGGTGCAGCTCCAGGGGGCGTTCGGCGACGACCGCCGTCCGCTCGTACGGCCACCACCAGCCGGCGTTCCGGGCGACCGCGGCGATCCCGGCCAGCTCCGGCGTGCCCCCTTGGTCGTCGAAAGCGGCCAGCCACGCCGCGTCGTGCTGCCCGAGCACGGCGTCGAGCAACGCGAGCCGCACGGCCTGCCCGCCGCCGGGCACCCCCGGTCCGGCGTCCACCACCGCGGTCCGTATCCGCTCGGTCAGCAGCACCGTCGTGTCCCACAACTGCGCGCCCGTGACGGCCCAGTGGTCCGCCCACCCGGCCGGTCCGAGCCGGTCGGCGACCCGCTCCCGCGCGGCCGCCCACGGCCGGGTCCGCACGGCGTCGCGGACGCTGCCGCCCGCCGTGCCGTCCGCCGTCAGGCGCACGACCAGGGCCACCGCCTCCAGGGGCGAGGCCGCCCACACGATCCGTTCCGGCTCGGGCAGCCCCGCCAGCCGGTAGGCCAGGCGCACCCCCTCCTCCGTCGCCGCCCGGTCCGCGGGTCCGGTCGCCGCGACGACCTCGCGCCACAGCGCCGTCGTGTCCGCCGCCGGCTCCGTCGCCGTACCCGTGCCCGAACTCGTACCCGCGCTCGCCACCGTCGTCATCGCTCCGCTCCCCCGTCCTGGTCAGTCCGCCACGACGCGTACCGCGCCGGGCACGTACTCGCGCTGCCGCACCACCCGGTACCACCCCTTCGGCAGCGGTATCGCGGCGTGCTCCTCGTGGACCACCCGCCCGCCGTCCGGGAGATGGAGGTACGCCGCCCCGAACGGCCCGGCCTCGCGCACCAGCGTCCCCGGCCCGACGACCGCATGGGCGTGCCCGGTCACCTCGCCGAGGGCCAGCACGAGCCTGCCGCGCGCGTCCCTCGCCTGCCGCGGCATCCGGTCCGTGCCCGGCGGCACGGCCGCTTCCGCGACGGGCACGATCAGGACGTCCCCCTGCCGGTACATGCGCGTCTCCCTCCGCCGTCGGCACCCGCCGACCCGATGTCCACGACGCTACGCGGGGGGTGTGACAACGCCCCCGACGACTTGTGCACAGCCCGCGGCAGGCGCTGTCGGAGCGGCTTGGTAGAACTCTTCGCGAGCGAGGCACCACCGCCTCGAAGCACCACCACGTCAAGGCACCACCCCGTCAAGGCACCGCGTCCGTCCACCTCGGGAGACCACCGATGTCCCACGTCGAACATCTGCAGGAACTGAACGGCCTGCCGGCCTTCGACTTCCCCGCGCGCGGCGCGCGGCAGGAGCTCCCGGCGGCGGGCGCGGTGGCGTGGCGGCTGGCCGTCAACCCCTGGGACGACGCGAAGGAGACCTTCGCGCAACTGTGGGACCGCTTCCTGGAGACGGTCGAACCCGCCGGGGTCCGGGCCCTGGTCGTGGGCCAGTGGGGCGAGCCGTACGACAACGACTCCGGTGTCCTCGTGCGGCTGCTCGTGGACGCGCGCGAACGGCTGACCGCGCTGGAGGCCGTGTTCCTCGGCGACCTGGAGATGGAGGAGGCCGAGATCTCCTGGATCGAGCAGTCCGACGTGACGCCGGTGCTCGAGGCCTATCCGCGGCTGGAGGAGTTCGGCGTCCGCGGCGGCACCGGACTGCGCTTCCCGGCGACCCGCCACCAGCGGCTGCGCACGCTCCGCTTCGAGGCGGGCGGCCTGCCCGGTGAGGTGGTCCGCGGTGTCGCCGCGAGCGAACTCCCGGCGCTGGAGCACCTGGAGCTGTGGCTGGGCGTGGAGGAGTACGGAGGCGACGCCACGGTCGCCGACCTCGCGCCGGTCCTGGCCGGCGGCCGCTTCCCCGCGCTGCGCCACCTCGGCCTGCGCAACAGCGAGATCCAGGACGAGATCGCCGCCGCCGTCGCCGCGGCCCCCGTCGTGGCCCAGCTCTCCTCGCTCGACCTGTCCCTGGGCGTGCTCACCGACGACGGTGTGACCGCCCTGCTCGCCGGCCAGCCGCTGACCCACCTGAACTGGCTGGACCTGCACCACAACTTCGTCACCGAGCCGGTCGCCGAGCGCGTGCGGGCCGCCCTGGAGCCCTCGGGCGTCGAGGTCGACCTCTCCGAACCCGGTGACGAGGACGAGTGGGACGGCGAGGTCCACCGCTACACCGCCGTCGCGGAGTGAGGCCGTCATGACCGTCACACGTCACCTGGAGACCTTCCACGGGCTGCGCGTGCACACGCTGCCCGAGGCCGGCACGGCCGAGCTGCCCGGGCCCGAAGCCGTGGCCTGGCGGCTTGACTGCTTCGAGGCCGGCGAGATCCCCTTCCCCGAGCTGTGGGGCCACTTCACCGCGGCGGTCGACACCACGCGGGTGCGCGCGCTGGTCCTCGGCCCCTGGTGGGACGACGAGTACTCCGAGCTGCGTCCCGCGCTGGAACTGGTGCTCGCGGACGCGGAGCGTCTCCCCGCGCTGCGCGCCCTGTTCCTCGCCGACGTGACCGGCGAGGAGTGCGAGGTCTCCTGGCTGCAGCTGACCGACGTCACGCCCGTCCTCGAACGCTTCCCGCTGCTGGAGGAGTTCGGTGTCCGCGGCGGCGACTCGCAGGGGCTGGGCGAGGAGCCGCTGTCGCTGCGTCCCGTCCGTCACGAGGCGCTGCGCGTGCTGCGCCTGGAGTCCGGCGGGCTGCCCGGCGCGGTGGTGCGGGCGGTCGGCGCCTGCGAGCTGCCCGCGCTGGAGCGGCTGGAGCTGTGGCTCGGCGTGGAGCAGTACGGAGGGGACTCCACGGTCGCCGACCTCGCGCCGGTCCTGGCCGGCGGCCGCTTCCCCGCGCTGCGCCACCTCGGCCTGCAGGACAGCGAGTTGCAGGACGAGATCGCGGCGGCGGTGGCCTCCGCTCCCGTCGTCGCGCAGCTGGAGACGCTGAGCCTGTCCATGGGCACCCTCACCGACACCGGCGCCGAGGCGCTGCTGCGCGGCCAGCCTCTCACCCACCTCAAGCGGCTCGACCTGCACCACCACTACCTGAGCGGGGCCGTGGCCGAGCGGCTGCGCGCCGTCGTGGGCTCCGCGGGCACCGAGGTCGACCTGTCGGAGCACTGCGAGCCGCATCGCTGGCGGAACGAGGAGTGGCGCTATGTCGCCGTCTCCGAGTAGCGGGACCGGCGGTGCGCTCCGCATCGCCGTCGTCGGCAACCCCGGCAACCGCAGGACGACCCTCTTCGCCGACGCGGTGCGTGCCGCGGGGCATCCCGCGCCCCGGGTGCTGGCGTGGCGCGACGTACTGCGCGGCCGGTACGCCTTCGCGCCCGGTGAGTTCGTGCGCGTCGACTCGCCCGGCGAGGACACCGAGGTCGACCGCCTGCTGCGGGGCGCCGACGACCCGGCCAGGGTCGAGGGCACCGCGTTGTGGTACCGCCGTTTCACCGCCGCCGTGCACGAGGTGACGGCGGCGGCCCGCCGGGCCGGCGCGGTGCCGTCGGCGGACGCCGGGGAGGTCGCCGTGCTGTTCGACAAGCGGCGCTGCCACGCCCGGCTGGCCGCCGCGGGCGTCCCGGTGCCGCCCGCTCCCGACGGGCCGCCGGTGCGCGGCTGGGCCGAGCTCCGGGAGCGCCTGCGGTCCGCCCGGATCTCCCGGGCGTTCCTCAAGCCCGCGCACGGCTCCTCCGCCTCCGGAGTGGTGGCGCTGGCGATGGCGGGCCCCGGCCGGGTCAAGGCCACGACCTCGGTGGAGACCACCGCCGACGGACGCCTGTTCAACTCGCTGCGGGTACGCGAGTACCGCACGGAGCGGGAGGTCGCCGCCCTCGTGGACGCGCTGGCCCCGGACGGGCTGCACGTCGAGCGCTGGCTGCCCAAGGCGTCCCAGCACGGGCGGGCGGCCGACCTGCGGGTGGTGGTGGTCGCGGGCCGCGCCACGCACGCCGTCGTCCGCACCAGCCCGCACCCCATGACGAACCTGCACCTAGGCGGCGCCCGCGGCGACCTGGACACGGCCCGCGCGGCGATCCGCGCCGCGGGCGGCGACTTCGGGGAGGTGCTGACGACCGCGGAACGGGCGGCCGCGTGCTTCCCCGGCACGCTCTGCGTCGGTGTGGACGTCCTGCCCGCGACGGGCTGGCGCCGCTTCGCCGTCGGCGAGGTCAACGCCTTCGGGGATCTGCTGCCCCGGCTCACCGGCCTCCCCGGCAGCGGCGCCGAGGGCCTGGACACCTACGCCGCCCAGGTCGCCGCCGTACCGGCCGCGATGCACGGCGCGCGACGCGAGGAGCACCACCATGACGCCACCGCTTGACATGAACCAGATCGTGGGCAGCCACAACATCCTGCTGGTCACGCTGGACACCCTCCGCCACGACGTGGCCGAGGAGCTTGCCGCGGCCAGCCGCATCCCCCACCTGGCCCGCCATCTGCCCGGTGGCCGCTGGGAGCGCCGGCACGCGCCCGGCAGCTTCACCTACGCCTCCCACCAGGCGATCTTCGCGGGCTTCCTGCCCACGCCCACCGCGCCCGGTCCCCACCCGCGGCTGTTCGCGGCGCGCTTCGCCGGCAGCGAGAGCACCGCGGACGGCACCTTCGTGTACGACACCCCCGACCTGGTGTCGGGCCTGGCCGAGGCCGGCTACCGCACGGTGTGCATCGGCGGCGTCGGCTTCTTCAACAAGCAGGCGCCGCTGGGCTCGGTGCTGCCCGGGCTCTTCCAGGAGAGCCACTGGGAGCCGGAGTTCGGCGTGCCCTCCCCGACCTCCTTCGAGGCCCAGGTGGCCCGCGCCGAGGAGGTCGTCGCCGCCCTGCCGCCGCAGCAGCGGCTCTTCCTGTTCGTGAACGTGTCGGCGCTGCACCAGCCCAACTGGTTCCACCTGCCGGGCGCCACCCGGGAGGCGGGCGACTCGCGCGCCACCCACGCCGCCGCCCTGGAGTACGTCGACCGCCACATCGGCAGGCTCTTCGCCGCCGTCTCCAGCCGCCGTCCGTGCCTGGCCGTCGTCTGTTCCGACCACGGCACGGCGTACGGCGAGGACGGCCACACCGGCCACCGCATCGGCCACGAGGTCGTGTGGACGGTGCCCTACGCCCACTTCCTCCTCGACGGGGCCGCCCGATGACCCTCACCGACGTGACGCTCTCCGCCGCGCCCCCGGCCACGGCCGCCGTGCGCCCGTACCGGCACTACGTGTACGCGTACCCGCACAAGACGGCCTACCGCGCGCTGCCCCGCGAGCACGCCCGGCTGCGCGACCTGTGGGCGGACGAGCCGAAGGACGCGCTGTCCCTCTACTTCCACATCCCGTTCTGCGAGGTCCGCTGCGGCTTCTGCAACCTCTTCACCAGGATCGGGGCGCCCGACGGCCTGGCGACCGCCTACCTGGACGCGCTGGAGCGCCAGGCCGCGGCGGTGCGGGAGGCGCTGGGCGGGGGCGCGCGGTTCGCCAACGCGGCCTTCGGCGGCGGCACCCCCACGTACCTGGAGGCTGCCGAGCTGGAGCGGCTCTGCGATCTCGCCGAACGCGGCCTGGGGGCGGACCTGCGGGCGATACCGCTCTCCGTGGAGGCCTCGCCGGCCACCGCGACCGCCGACCGCCTGTCGGTGCTGGCGGAGCGCGGCACGACCCGGCTGAGCCTGGGGGTGCAGAGCTTCGTCGACGCCGAGGCGCGCGCCGCCGTCCGTCCCCAGCGCCGGGCCGACGTCGAGGCGGCGCTGGGCAGGATCCGGGAGGCGGGCATCCCCGTCCTCAACATCGACCTGATCTACGGCATCGACGGCCAGACCGAGGGTTCCTGGACGCAGTCCCTCGACGCGGCGCTCGCCTGGCGGCCCGAGGAGCTGTACCTGTACCCCCTGTACGTCCGCCCGCTCACCGGCCTCGGCCGGCACGCGGCCGACGCCGCGCGGGGCGAAGCGGCGTGGGACGAGCAGCGGCTGCGGCTGTACCGCCACGGCCGCGACCATCTGCTGGCGCACGGCTACGAGCAGGTGTCGATGCGCATGTTCCGCCGTGCGGACGCGCCCACCACGGGCGGCGGGGACTACGCCTGCCAGACCGACGGCATGGTGGGCCTGGGCTGCGGCGCCCGTTCGTACACCTCCTCGCTGCACTACTCCTTCGACTACGCCGTCGACATGCACCACATCCGCGGCATCATCGACGACTACACGGCGCGCACCACGCAGGAGTTCGCCCACGCCGACTTCGGCTGGGCGATGGACGCCGAGGAGGCCCGCCGCCGTCATCTGCTGCAGTCCCTGCTGCAGGCCGAGGGCCTGCCCGTCACGGAGTACCGGGCCCGGTTCGGCACGGCTCCCGGGGAGGACTTCGCCGGGGAGCTGGAGCGCTTCGCGGACCGGGGCTGGCTCGACGCCGCCGCGGGGCCGGAGGTGCTGCGGCTGTCGCCCGAGGGGCTGGCCCACTCCGACGCGGCCGGACCCGAGCTGTTCTCCGCCGCCGTCCGCCGGCGCATGGCCGCCTACGAGCCCAAGTGAGCGCCTCCGCCATGGACCTGACGATCCTCTACCGCGGCCCGCTGGCCTCGTGCGACTACGACTGCCCGTACTGCCCCTTCGCCAAGCGCCGTGACAGCCGCGCCCAGCTGACCGCCGACCGCGCCGCGCTGGAGCGCTTCGCGGGCTGGGCGGCCGGGCGGACCGACGACCGGCTCTCCCTGCTGTTCACCCCGTGGGGCGAGGGCCTGGTGCGCTCCTGGTACCGGCGTACGCTGGCGGAGCTGAGCCGGCTTCCGCACGTCCGCCGGGTGGCGATCCAGACCAATCTGAGCTGCCGCACGCAGTGGCTGGACGAGGCCGACCTGGACACGCTCGCCCTGTGGTGCACCTTCCACCCGGGCCAGACGCCCTACGACCGCTTCCTGGCCAAATGCCGCGAGCTCGCGGACCGCGGCGTCCGCCACAGCGTGGGCGTCGTCGGGCTGCCGGAGCACCTGGAACAGGCCGACCGGCTGCGGGCCGACCTCCCGGACCACGTCTACCTGTGGGTCAACGCCGCCGAGGGCCACACGTACACCGACGCCGAGGCGGCGCGGTGGACCGCGCTGGACCCGCTCTTCCCTTACAGCCGGCATCCGCACCGCAGCGCGGGCCTGCCGTGCCGCACGGGCGAGTCGGTCATCTCGGTGGACGGCGAGGGCACGGTGCGCCGCTGCCACTTCGTCCCCGAGGAACTGGGCAACCTCTACGACGGCTCCTACCGCGCGGCGCTGCGCCCGCGCGCGTGTCCGCTGGCCGTCTGCGACTGCCACATCGGCTACGTCCACCTGGAGACGCTGCCGTTGTACGACGTGTTCGCGGGCGGGGTCCTGGAGCGGATCCCCGCCGTGCCGCCGCCGGGGCGGACACCGCTCCCGCTCCTGCCGCCCCTGCTTCCGTAGCGGGCGGCCGACGCCCCCGCGTCAGCCCTTGCGGCCGACCCCTCCCCAGAAGGCGGCGCGGGCGTGCTCGCCCTCCCGCGCGGACGGGGAGTCCGGGCGCCACCCCGTCACCTGCACCAGGCCGGGCTCGACCAGGCAGAACCCCTCGAAGAAGGGCTCGATCGCCGGCTTGCTGCGCAGGTTGAGGGTGGAGGTGGCGTTCTTGTACGCCTCACCGGCGTCGGCGTCGACGTCCCGGTGGAAGTCGGTCGTGCCGTGGCTGAGGATCAGGAAGCTGCCGGCCGGGAGGTTCTTGGTGAGGGTCCGCACGATCCCGGCCGGGTCCTCGTCGTCGCGGACGAAGTGCAGCAGCGCGACCAGCATCAGGGCGACGGGCTCGTCGAAGTCGATCAGCTCCCGGATGGTCGCGTGCTCCAGGATGGTCTCGGGCTCGCGGACGTCGCCGAGGAAGAAGCCGGCGTTGCCGGTGTTGGTGAGCCGCGCGCCGGCGTGGGCGGCCACGATGGGGTCGTTGTCGACGTAGGCGACCCGGGCCTCGGGGACGACGGAACGGGCGACCTCGTGGGTGTTGGGCGAGGTCGGGATGCCGGTGCCGATGTCGACGAACTGCCGGACGCCCTGCCCCGCCGCGTAGCGCACCGCGCGCTGCATGAAGTCCCGGTTGGCGCGGGCGCTGGGGCGCGCGTCGGGGGTCATGCGGATCACCATCTCGGCCGCCTCGCGGTCGGCCTCGTAGTTGTCCTTGCCGCCGAGGTAGTAGTCGTACATCCGGGCCGGGTGCGGCCGGCTGGTGTCGATCTCCTCCGCGGGGAAGCCCTTGTCGGTCAACGCCCTGCTCCGTTCGGATTCCGGTGACCCTTGCGGGTCGAGGTCGGTGCGGTCATCTCGTCGCCGTCGTGGGTCCGCTCCATGGTCACGTCTCCCTCTGGATGCCGACGAGGATCCGCTCGGTGCTCTGGGTGGGCGCGGCCTGTGCGCACATCCGGTCCAGTGCCTCCAGGAACGCCGAGACGTCGTCGCGGTCGTCGAAGTAGACGCCCCCGACCAGGCTCTCCGAGTAGACGACGTCCGGGAGCTCGTGCGTCTGGAACCGGAAGATGTGGAACGGGCCGTACATGGCGGGGTGCGGTCCGGCCGTGAACGGCATGATCTGGAGCCGTACGTTGGGCAGCGCGCAGGAGTCGATCAGCTTGGCGATCTGGGCACGCATGACCGCCGGACGGCCGATGGGTCTTCGCAGCACCGTCTCGTCGATGACGATCCAGACCAGCGGCGCGTCCTCACGGGTGAGCAGGGCCTGGCGCTCCATGCGCAGCGCGACCCCGCGTTCGACCTCCGCGTCGCCGGCGCCCGGGTTCCCCGCCCGCAGCACCTCGCGCGCGTAGTCCTCGGTCTGCAGCAGTCCGGGGACGTAGTGCGGCTCGTAGGCGCGGATGACACCGGCCTCGCCCTCCAGGCTCACGAAGGCGCTGAACCAGTCGGGCAGGACGTCGCGGTAGCGGTGCCACCAGCCCGGCTGGTTGGCCTCGCGGGCCAGCGCCAGGAACCCCTCGACCTCTTCCGGGTCGGTGACCCCGTAGGTGCGCAGGAGCTTCTCGACGTAGGGGATCTTCAGGCCGACCTCGGCCTTCTCCATGCGGCGGACGGTGGCGTGGGTGACGTCGAGCGCCCGGCCCGCGTCCTCGAAGGAGAGTCCGGCCTTCTCACGCAGGTCCTGGAGCCGTTTTCCGAGCACCACACGGAGGACGGTGGGGGCACCGGCTGACCGCGCGTCCGTCACGACCACTTCCCCAACTCCCCTCTGCCACAAGCAGTGTGTCATGCCGTCAACGAAAACCGACAGTGCGCATCGGCCGTTCTGTAAATTACAGATCGCATCTTGCCAACAGTGAGAACGGCACCGCATAGTTAGCGACGTGGCCTCCTCACCAGACGCTCTGCGGTTAGAGCGCCGTGGCGACCTCGACGCCCCTCGCTGCCAGGACCTCTTCCGTTTGCCCGCTCACGGGTCCTCGGTCGCCGACGCACGCCATCGCGTGCGGGCACGGTTGCGGGAGTGGGAGGCGGACGAGGGACTCCGCGACGACGCCGAGATGATCGTCTCCGAGCTCTTCACCAACGCCGTCATGCACACCGGCAGTGAGTTCATCACCTGCGGGCTGCGCTACGACGGCACCCGGCTGCGCCTCGAAGTCAGCGACCAGGGGCACGCGCCGACTGCGCCCCGGCCGCGGGCGGCGGGCGTCGACGAGGAGGGCGGCCGCGGGCTGCTGCTGGTGGGCGCGCTCTCGCAGGCATGGGGCGTCCGGCCCACCGACGACGGTGGCGGCCGTGTCGTGTGGGCCGAACTCGCCTCCGGGACCTCGTCCTTCTGACGCCGCGTCGCGCGCCCGCGCGCGGTACGCCCCGGGCCCGCCGGTTACAGCGGCAGCAGGTCCGGGCGCTTGGGCTCCACGTTGTCGCCGGAGGACTCCCCGCGCAGGCGCCGGCCGATCCAGGGCACGAGGTACTCGCGCGCCCACTGGATGTTGTCCCGCCGGATCTCGGCGGGCGCGCGGAACGGCTCCGGCGGCCACGCCTGGTCGGGGTCGGCGGGCACCTCGAGGCCCAGCACCTGCGCGGCGCGCAGCGCGACCCTGGTGTGCCCCTCGGGCGACAGGTGGAGGCGGTCGGAGTCCCAGGCCCGGCGGTCCTGGACGGAACGGAGCGACCACAGGTCCAGCACCGGGGAGTCGTACCGGTCGGCGATGGCGCGCACATGGGCCGTGTAGGTGGCGATCTTGCCGCGCAGATGGCGCAGCACGGGGATGCCGCGGGTGTCGAAACCGGTGCACAGCACGACGGTGCCGACGGACGCGGTGAGGCGGGCGACCGCCGCCTCGTAGCGCTCCGCGACGTCGTCCGGGTCGCTGCCGGGGCGGAGGATGTCGTTGCCGCCCGCGCAGAAGGTCACGAGGTCGGGCGCGAGCTCCACGGCCCGCGGCACCTGCTCCTCGACGATCTGGTCGAGCAGGCGGCCGCGCACCGCGAGGTTCGCGTACCGGAAGTCGTGCTCCGGGCGGCGGTCGGACAGGAGGACCGCCAGCCGGTCGGCCCAGCCGATGAACGTCCCGTCGGGACCCGGATCGCCCACACCTTCCGTGAAGCTGTCCCCCAGGGCGGTGTACGACCCGATGGCGGCACTGTGGTTTCTCTTCGAATCGTCTGGCACGTCAGCACATACTTCACCTCCTCAAGTGACCTACGCCACCGTAACCAAGGGTTGACGGGGGGTGATGTATCCCACCCGGCCGGATCCGCCGGAAGCGGAATACGGCGGCGTCGCGACCGCCGCGCACAGCCCCCTCCCGCGATCACATACCGCGCGGTACGGGGCGCGCCCGGGGTGTCGTATGGTCGGGAGTGGTCCGGCCGCCGGTGATCCGCACCGTCCGGCCCCTGAGCGAAGGAGCCCCGGTGACCGAGCAGACGCCGCAGACCGCCCCGTCGGAACCCGAGCTGACCGGGGTGCGCAACTTCCGCGACGTGGGCGGCCTCCCGACGACCGACGGCCGCCGGGTGCGGTACGGACGGCTCTTCCGCAGCGGCCACCTGGCGCACGCCACCGCCGACGACGCCGCCTTCCTCTCCGCCCTCGGGCTGCACACGGTCTTCGACTTCCGCAACGCCTCCGACATGAAGCTGGAGGGCCCGGACGTCGAGCTGCCCGGCGTGCGCAACGTCAACATGCCGCTGAGCGACCCGGCCTCGGGCGCCGAGTTCTGGACGACGGTCCGCGACGGCGACATCGCGGCGCTGCGCGAGATCCTCGGCGAGGGCCGCGCCGCCGCGCGCATGGTGCACGCCTACCGCCGCATCGTGCTGGACCGCACCGCCGAGCACGCCCGCATGCTGGAACTGCTCGCCGAGGACGAGTCGGTGCCGGCGCTGCTGCACTGCGCCGCGGGCAAGGACCGGGCCGGGACCTCGGTCGCCGTCATCCTGCTCGCCCTCGGGGTCGAGCGCGACGCGATCGTGGAGGACTACCTCAAGAGCAACGAGGCCCACCGCCGCTACCGCATCAAGCGCGGCGACGACGCGGAACCGGCGACCACCCCCGAGGTCATGGAGCTGCTCGGCCCGCTCTTCGACGCGCGCAAGGAGTACCTGGAGACCGCCTTCGACACCATCGAGGAGCACTGGGGCTCGGTGGACCGCTACCTGGAGGAGGGGCTCGGCCTCACCCCCGGGCGTCGCGAGCGGCTGCGCGCGCTCTTCCTGGACGGCGCGCAGCCGGCCTGACACGAGGCGGCGGGGCCGCCCTACTTGGCCCCGGCCAGGTGGAAGATCAGGAAGAAGAACGCGGCGATGATGTGGACCCCCACCAGATAGATGAAGGTGCGCACCTTGAAGCCCATGGGGGCCTTGCCCCCGGAGTTGCCGGACACGGTCAGTCCTCTCGTCATGCGCCGTGGGGGCGCGTTGAACGGCCGTCGCCCAGGCACAGCTCCACGACGGAACTCCGCAGCAGCGTGTGGACGAACAGCAGATCGACACCGTCCGGCGAGGCCGCCGCGATGCGGTGCGGGGTGAGCGAGTCGAAGTGGGCGCTGTCGCCGGGCACCAGCCGGTGCACGGCGTCCCCGAGGGTGAGCCGCAGTTCGCCCCCCAGGACGTACAGCCACTCCTCGCCGGCGTGGACGCGGACCAGCCCCTCCTGGGGGCCGGGCGGCACGTGCAGCCGCAGCGCCTGCATGGCCCGCCCGGGGTTCCCGGCCGGCCAGTACGTCCAGCCGCCGGCCTCCGCGGGAGGCACGGAACCGCCGCGGACGACCGGATCGCGCTCGGGGGAGGTCTCGCCGAGCAGGTCGGACACCGTGGTGCCGTAGGTGCGGGCGAGGGTCAGCAGCATGGGGAGCGAAGGCTGCCGCTGCCCGGTCTCCAGCCGGGACAGGTGCGCGGGCGACAGCCCGGCGCGGGCCGCGGCCGCCTCCAGCGTCAGCCCGCCCCTGCGGCGTAGCGCGCGCAGCTGGGGGGCGACGTCCGGCAGGGGCGCCTCGTCCGCGGATGGTGAGGTCATACCTCAGGTATAGACGCGGTTCGCCCCTGAGGCAAAAAACTTGCCTCAGGGGCAAAGCACCGTGGGCCGGACGCGGGCCCGGGTCAGCGGTTGGCGACGGCCTGCTTCACCAGTGTCCTGCCGAACTCCCACATCAGGCCACCGCCGCCGTGTGCGTCGTCCATCACGGCGGTGAAGGCGTCCACGAAACGGTCCACCTCGCGCTCCCCGATGACCAGCGGCGGGATCAGCTTGATCACTTCCAGGTGGTCCCCCGAGACCTGGGTGAGGATACGGTGCCGCTGCAGCAGCGGCACGACCACCATCTGCGCGAACAGGCCCTTGCGGGCCGCCTGCAGCATCGTCCAGCGGCTGCGCAGCCCCAGCGACTTCGGCCGGCCGAACTCGATGCCGATCATCAGGCCCCGGCCGCGGACCTCGTGCAGCAGCTCGTAGCGGTCGACGAGGGCGGCCAGGCGGTCGCGGAGCAGGTCCCCGGTGGCCCGCGCGTTGGCGACGACCTTCTCGTCCTCCATCACCGTGAGGGTGGCCAGCCCCGCGGCCATGGCCTGGGCGTTGGAGCCGAAGCTGGCGGAGTGCACCAGCACCCGGTCCATGGACGAGTAGACCTTCTTGAAGATCCAGTCCTTGCCGAGGGTGGCTCCCACCGGCACGTAGCCGCCCGACAGCGCCTTGGCCACGCACACCAGGTCGGGCTCGACGCCCTCCTCGTGCCGGTACGCGAAGAAGTCGCCGGTGCGGCCGATGCCGGTCTGCACCTCGTCGGCGACGAGCAGCGCCTTGTGCCGGTGCAGCAGCTCCTGCGCCGCCCGCAGGTAACCGGGCGGCGCGGCGTGCACGCCCTTGCCCTGGATCGGCTCGACGATCAGCGCGGCCACGTCGCCCTTGGCCAGCTCCCGCTCCAGGGCCGCCAGGTCGCCCAGGGGCATGGCGGTGTCGGGGAGCAGCGGGTCGAAGCCCTCGCGGAAGCCGCCCTCGCCGTTGACGGAGAGCGAGCCGGTGGTCAGCCCGTGGAACGCGTGGTCGCAGTAGAGCACGCGGGGCCTGCCGGTGGCGTAACGGGCGAACTTCAGGGCCGTCTCGACGGCCTCGGTGCCGCTGTTGCCGAAGAACACCCGGTCGAGTCCCGGCGCGTACGACAGCAGCTTCTCCGCGAGCAGGCCCGGCAACGGCTGGCAGTCGAAGCGGGTGAGGTCGGCCAGCCCGGCGTCCAGGACGTCGTGCAGCGCCTTGCGGACCACGGGGTGGTGGCGGCCCAGGCCCATCACCCCGAAGCCGGCGAGCATGTCGAGGTAGTCCCGGCCCTCGTCGTCCCAGAAGTACGCGCCCTCGGCCCGCTCGTAGACCTTGTCGAAGCCGATGGTGTGCAGCATGCGCGGCAACTGGTGGTTGAGGTACCTGGCGTGCAGGTCGTAGCGCTCGGCTCCGCGCTCGGCCAGCAGCGTCGCCAGGTCGAACCCCTTGGGCTCAGGTTCGGGCGGTGTCATCGCTCACGTGCCTCTCGTTCGGGTGCTGCTCGTTCACCGCGAGACGGGTCAAGGTGGCCCCGATCCGGCCGGCGATCTCGGCGGGGGTGAGCCCGATGTCGGCCAGCACCTCGCCGCGCTTGGCGTGCGCCAGGAACTGCTGCGGGATGCCGAAGTCCCGGACCGGCACGTCGGTCTCCGCGTCACGCAGGGCCTGCGCCACCGCGGAACCCACGCCCCCGGCACGGCCGTTGTCCTCGATGACGGCCACCATGCGGTGCCGGGCGGCGAGCGCGGGCAGCTCCGCGTCGAGCGGCTTGACCCAGCGGGGGTCGACGACCGTGACGCCGACGCCGCGTTCGCGGAGCAGGGCGGCCGCGGCCAGGGAGACCGAGCCCAGGGCGCCGACGGACACCATCAGCACGTCCGGCCGGTCGCCGCGGTGCAGGACGTCCATGCCGCCGACCCGGTCGATGGCCGGCAGGGCCTCGCCGACGGTCTCCTTGGGGAAGCGGACGACGGTGGGCGCGTCGTCGACGTCGATCGCCTCGCGGAGCTGGGCGCGCAGTTGGTCGGCGTCGCGCGGGGCGGCGATCCGCAGGCCCGGGACGACCTGGAGGATCGACATGTCCCACATGCCGTTGTGCGAGGCGCCGTCGTCGCCGGTGACGCCCGCCCGGTCCAGCACGAAGGTGACACCGCACTTGTGCAGCGCGACGTCCATCAGGACCTGGTCGAAGGCGCGGTTGAGGAAGGTCGCGTACACGGCGACCACCGGGTGCAGGCCACCGGTCGCCAGGCCCGCCGCCGAGACCGCCGCGTGCTGCTCGGCGATCCCGACGTCGTAGACGCGGCGCGGGAAGGCCTTGGCGAACTTCTCCAGCCCGACCGGCTGCAGCATGGCCGCCGTGATCGCCACGACCTCCGGGCGCTCGGCGCCGATCCGGACCATCTCGTTGCCGAAGACCGAGGTCCACTTCGGGCCGCTCGACGGGGTGAGCGGTTCGCAGGTGAGCGGGTCCATGGCGCCCACGGCGTGGAAGCGGTCCGCCTCGTCGCGCTCGGCGAAGGCGTAGCCGCGGCCCTTCTCGGTGAGGCAGTGCACGAGGACGGGGCCGTGGAAGCGCCGGGCCCGGCGCAGCGCCGACTCGACCGCGGTCACGTCGTGGCCGTCGATCGGGCCGAGGTACTTCAGCCCCAGGTCCTCGAACATGCCCTGCGGGGCGAAGGCGTCCTTGAAGCCCTTCTTGGCGCCGTGCAGGGACTCGTACAGCGGCTTGCCGACCACGGGCGTCTGCTGGAGCACCTGCTTGCCCCAGGCCAGGAAGCGCTCGTAGCCGTCGGTGGTGCGCAGGGTGGCCAGGTGGTTGGCGAGGCCGCCGATGGTGGGGGCGTAGGAGCGCTCGTTGTCGTTGACGACGATGATCAGCGGACGGTCCTTGGCGGCGGCGATGTTGTTCAGCGCCTCCCAGGCCATGCCGCCGGTGAGCGCACCGTCCCCGATCACGGCCACGACGTGGTCCTGCCGGCCGAGCACCTGGTTGGCCTTGGCCAGGCCGTCGGCCCAGCCGAGCACCGTGGAGGCGTGGCTGTTCTCGATGACGTCGTGCTCGGACTCGGCGCGCGAGGGGTAGCCGGACAGGCCCCCCTTGCCGCGCAGTTTGGAGAAGTCCTGACGGCCGGTCAGGATCTTGTGGACGTAGGACTGGTGACCCGTGTCCCACAGGATGCGGTCGGCCGGCGAGTCGAAGACCCGGTGCAGGGCGACCGTCAGCTCGACCACGCCCAGATTGGGTCCCAGGTGCCCCCCGGTCCTGGCCACCGCCTGCACCAGGAATTCACGGATCTCCACGGCGAGTTCGCCCAGCCGCTCCGGCGGAAGGGCCTTCAGGTCGCGTGGACCACGGATGTTCTCGAGCAGCGACACTTTCCCACCTCGCTCCCCTGCCGGGGATTGTTTCGCTTTAGCTCACACTGATCTGGGGCTCTCCTGACGGCACTCCGTCGGCCTGCATGCGCTCGGCGAGCTTCATGGCCTCTTCGATGAGGGTCTCCACGATCTTCGACTCCGGCACGGTCTTGATGACCTCGCCCTTGACGAAGATCTGCCCCTTGC
>NZ_JARAVK010000320.1:0-8684 GCF_033792765.1 Streptomyces sp. PA03-6a
ACACCCCAATGATCACGAAGCCCGTGCCTGCGCTGCTATGCACCCCAACCGGTCACGGCCCGGCCAACCACCCGACCCCGGAACTCGCCCAAGCCCTGCTCATTGCCGCCCCTGTGCAGCAGTTCACCTCCGGCTGGGAGTGCACGTTCGAAAACGAGCGATGCATGGAATCCGTCATGTACGGGATCGCAGGCACTCCGGCTGGCCAGGCCGGGGGTGTGGCCCAAGAGGGTTTCGGAATATACGACGACTACTCGAACGGGCGTAGTGCACAAGGAACCGGAAAGGTGGTCTTCAATCTCCTACTCCTCGCGGGTACGAGAGGCGAGGGAGCTGGCGTTGCCGCCGCAGGTAAGGAGGCTGGACTGGGCGCTCGACTGTCTGCGACTGCGAGCAGGGCCGCGGAAGCGTGCAGTTTCTCCCCGGAGACGCCAGTTCTCATGGACGGCGGCAAGACCAAGCCGATCGGGAAGATCGAGATAGGCGACAAAGTTCAGGCGGCCGAACAGGAAACGGGCAAGCACGTAGGCGCCCGAACAGTGACGGCCACCATGGTCAATCACGACAACGACCTAACCGACCTCGCGGTGCGTACTGCTGATGGGCGCACCGAAGTGGTTCACACCACGTCAAAGCATCCCTTCTGGGACGATACCCTCCACACTTGGGTGCCGGCTGCCAAGCTCACCCCGGGCCACGCCCTCAACACTGCTGAAAACCGGAACGTTCATATCGTCGACGTCCATGTCGTCTCTGGCGCGGCTGACATGTACAACCTCACCGTTGCCGAACTTCACACCTACTACGTGCTCGTAGGTGTGACGCCGATTCTGGTTCACAACGCTTGTCCAACTCCTCGTGCTACGTTCGTTGCGAGCAAGGACGGAATTATCGTGCCAACGAGTGCAGCGCGATTGCAAGCGGGTCTGCAAGCTGCAGTGGACGCTGGCGTGAAAGGCTTCAGCACTTATCCCACAAAATCGGCGGGTGTGGGATACCAACTTCCCAACGGTAGTAGAATTCGCATCATGCAGCCTTCGGCCAATGGGAACGCCGGCCTACGGGCCTCATTCACCAACGGTTCCGACGCGCCGATAAGTCCGTTCACGGGCAAGCCGGTGCAGCCGCCGAAGGGTGTAGACCTTGGGATGACCCCCAAGGAATATTTCCGACGCCGAACCCACGTCGATCTGGGGCCCTGATGTCGCTAATCGTGGATGAGATCCAAGCATTTCTCCCACTCGAGATCATTTCTGTTGAGGCAGATTTGGATGGTGTATCTCTCAGTGGGGATCGGTGGCGCCTGCGCGTCAATACGAATTGGCAAGTCTCCGTGGATGGTGTCGTAATCATGTCGGCGCCGTCGCTTTCTGGAGGAGACGGGAATGCCTGTGACCTCGAAGGATTGGTGGGTGATGAGCTGCTTAGCGTGGCAGTTCATTCTCGCCAAGTCGGAGAAGATCTGAGCTTTCAAACCCGGGCTGGACGTGCCTTCGAGATCTTCAGTGACTTTGCCTACGGTGAATGGATATTCTCCGTGTGGGCTGTCGAGGACGAGAGTAGGACGCCAATCTTCGATCTCGAGGGTCCTATCGTGCCTAGTGCGCAGTGATGACGCTGCCGCACTGAAATTTGTGGCCCCGCTGACGTGTTTCAACTTCGGCGGGGCCACGGTGACGGGAGGCGGTAGCCCTGCCCGGACGGTCCCACGACTTGATCGCGGCCTGCCTCCTGTCGCATCGTCGCTACCTTGCATCCGCCTCGGCATGTGCATCCTGGCCTACCTTGGTCCCACCTGAAGTCTTCGTCGTTCTGGCTGGTCACCACCGAGTGACGGGATCCCGTCACTCGGCTCCGCCCTCCAACGGCCGACCCGTCCCCTCCTTGATCACCCGGCGACTGCGCCGTGGCGCTGCGAGGGTCGAGCCACACTGGCTCCACCCGCACCGCCCGCGCATCCGGCACTTCGGCGAGCAGCCCATCGACGTCATCGCGGGTGAAGGGCAGATCAGCCACGGAGAACTCGGTGCGCTACGTTCCGCTGGGCGCCTGGATTTTCAGCTTCACGATGTAGCCGCACGCCACTAGGTTCCGCGTCGCCTTCGTCAACGCCTCACGGCCAGGTCGGCGCTTACCTGCCAGCGAGGCGACGGTGAAGTCCGCGCCGTCCGGGCAGCGCAGCGCCACGGCGAGCAGCCCGACGTCCAAGACGCTCAGCCGCACATCGTCGACGGCCCTGTTGTCCAGCGCCACGAACCGCGGCGGCCGGCTCCGCAGCTTCTTCATCAGCGCCTACAACTCCATCCAGGAACGCCGCGCACGGTCGCCCGCGAGCGGCGTCCAGACCGGGCCGGACGCCCCGAACTGTTCGAGGTCCTCCAGCACCGCCGCACCCAATGGGACGTGCCCGGCGAGCTGGGTCACCAGCGGGTGCCCCGCGACCATGGCCCGCAGGTCACCGATGCGCCGTTGCAGCGCATCCGGCCCGGCACCGGTGAGGACGAACAGCACCCGGGGAAACCTCGGGTAGAAGCGCTGCCAGGCCAGCATCGCGTCCTGGTCGGCGACGGTGCCCCGCCGACCGGGCGGCTGCGGCACGTACTCGTGGAACCGCGCGTACGAAATCAGCTTCCGCGCCAGGCGCTCGCTGCTCATGGTGGCGCGGTCGACCTCGACGAAGGCCCGGTACTGCAGGCGCTGCGGTCTGGTGGCGGTGTAGTGCAGGACCGCGTCGGCGATCAGCCGGTCCTCACCGCCGGTGTCCGGCAGCCGGTGAGCGACCTCGGGCACCCAGTCCAGCGGCCCGTACTCATCGCCGCGTGCCCGGGCGTCGTGTAGGAACCCCAGGTGTGCGCGTAGGACGGTGAGGGTGTGGGCGGCTCGTAGGTTTGCGTCGGTGCCGCCGGAGGGCGGCTGGATGGGGCGGCTGCGCAGTTCGGGCCAGCTGGCGACGATGCGGGCTCCTCGAGGGGTGAGGTACCAGGCCCGGGTGCGGTTGCTGGCTGGCAGGACGGTGTAGGAGAGCAGTTTGTCCTCGCGCAGTGTGTTGAGTACGGCGGAGATGGTCTGGCGGCGTCCTTGGGGGGAGATGAGCTGGTGCAGCTGTGGGCTGGTGGCGAGTCGGTGCTGGGCGATGAGTGCGAGGACCTTGTGGGCGTGTGTGTCGTCGGTGCTGGGCTGGGTTTGTGGCTTGGTGTTGGTGGCCGGCGAGTTGGGGAGGGCATCGCGGTTGGTGTCGGTGCTCATGCGAACAGCCCCTGTTGGGTGTTGGTGCCGGGTGGCTGGGTGGGTGTCGGGTTGGGCTCGTCGGGGCCCTGACCGCTGGCATCTGGGCCGGTGTCGGGCTCTCGGCCGGTGAGGAAGTCCAGGACGGATTTTTCGTGGGTGGAGGCGGCGGCGGTGAGTTCGGCGAGTGGCCGGGCGCCGGTGTTCTTGTGGGTGGCGCGGTGTAAGGCGCCTCTGGCGTTGGGGCGGGCGAGGCCACGGAAGACGTGGTCGAGTTCGGGGCCGCGCAGGCGTAGGGGACCGATGCGCTTGCCGTTCACGGTGAAGGAGGCGAAGTGTTGGTAGCGGCCGAGTTCGGCGGCGTCGGCGGGGCTGACCTGGTTGCCCCACTCGTCGGTGATGTGACGGACGGCTTCGATGGAGCCTGCGGTCGTCGACAGCGACGACGCGTTTTGCAGGAGCGCGGTGCGCACGTCTGGGCTGATGCGGTGCAGGAGCTGGGTCATGCCGTGCATCCGGATCCCGAATTTGCGGAGCTGCTCGGTGATTTCGGCGAGGGAGCTGGAGGCGGCGCCGTCGAGGGAGATTAGCTCGTCCAGATACAGCCGGAAGGGGGTGCGGTCGCGCTCGGGGAGGTCGCGGCGGGACAGCCCGGCGCGGAGCATGTCGCGCACGATCATTGAGGTCAGGAGCCGGTCGGTGGGTCCGGTGCCGGCCGGGCAGATCCATACGACTTTGGAGTGGTCCATGGCGTGGCGCATGTCGTAGCTGCCTGTCGGGGAGCCGAGGAAGGCTTTGATGACCGGTGAGGCGGCGAGGCGGTCGATGGGGTTGAGGACGGTGGGCAGGGCGTCGGCGGGGATCGCGGGGACGGAGGTGGCCCACCACCGCTTGGCGTCGTCGTCGAGGCGATGCACCACTAGGGCGCGGAAGAGCGGGTCGGTCAGCAGTGAGCGGATCTGGAAGACGGTGGCCTGGCAGTCGGCTTTGCGGGCCGCTACCGCCTGGGTGTTTACCGTGACCAGTGCTTCGACGGCTTTGGTCAGGATGGTGATGGCGCGGGGTGCGTTGGCGTCTCCCCACCCGAGTGAGGTGGCGAAGGCGTCGACGACCGCGGCGGTGACTTCGTGGCTGGCCGTAGCCGAGGTCATGCTGAGCGGGTTCCAGCAGGCGAGTCGGTTGGTGGGCTTGCGGATGGTGAGGTCGAACAGCCATGCCCGGTTCATGATTGTGTCGTGGGCGAGGTAGGGGGCGGCAGTGGTCCAGGAGTCGCGGTGTGGGTCGATGAACGCCAGCCCGCCCTGGTCGTGCGCGATGGCGACGGCCTGGACCAGTGCGCGGGTGGTCTTGCCCCAGCCGGCCTTGCCGACCTGGATCTCGAATAGGGTGTCCGCCTCGCGGGTGGCCAGCAGCCGCTCGGTGCCGTCCGCGCTGCGGTACCAGCCCTGCGGCAGCAGGTTCTTGCTTGGCCGATAGGTGGGGGATGTCGCTGGCCAGCAGGGGCAGCCGCGTATGCGTCGTCGGGGGCTTGAGCAGCCCGGCGAGTTCGTCGATCCGCGCCCAGGAGTCCCGGCGTGGGCGGATGCGGCCGCTGGCCCACCGCTCGTCGAACCGGGTCCGCCATGGCCATCGGTCCGGTCCGAACCGCAGTGGGCCCCAGGACCAGCCCACCGACGACAATCGGGTGCGGGCCGCGTAGACGTCCAGCGCGGCTTCGATGTGCCGCAGGCGCCGCTCCGCCCGCCCTACCTGGTCGGAGGTGCATCGCACGAGCAGCTGCACCCTGATTAGGCCGGTGTCCTCCATCAGCTTGCCCAGGGCCTTCTCGCGGTCGATGCGCGGCGGCCGCGGCGACATCATCATTCGGCGTCGGCTGGTGCGCTGATCCGGGGGCGTCAGCAGCTGGGTGAGCTGCCAGCCCCAGGAGTCCTCCAGCGACGCGGCGTCCTGCGCCATCCACTGTGCCTCGCGGCGTGCTTCCTGCCGGGCTCGCTGCCGGGAGGCGTGGACGACCTGCTGCCGACGGCTCTTGAGGTGCCACTTGGAGGCGGGGGAGATGTCCAGGCAGACCTCGGCGAGGTCGCCGAGGTCTGTGCGCAGGTCGGCGACGGCGTCGATCAGCGGTTGCAGCGGGTCCGGCTCGAGCGGAACCTCGCGCAGCCGGGACGCGGCCGTGCCGTGCAGGGCGAACACGGCACGGACCGTGTGCTCGCGCTTCTTGTAAGCGATCGGCCGGGCGGGCTCGCTGCGGACCCGGGCGTAGGGGGTCTGCTGCAGCAGATGCGCGGCCGACGCCGGCGCCTCCACCCGATACGTCAGGGGTCGGGTGCCGTCGGCGCGCAGCCGGATCCGCACCGTGCGGGCGTCGCGCGGCACCCATCACTTGCCCGCGGAAGCGGCCCGGATCAGCTGGGCACCGAACCGCAGGATCTCTTCCTCGGACGTCTCGAACTGCCCACCAGGCACCAGCTCGACGTAGGCGCGCTCCTTGAGAGCGCGCGTGGCCAAGTAGCGCCGCAGGACATCCCATGCGACCCAGCAGGATGCGGCGGCCAGGCTGAGCCACACCGCGTTGGCCAGCATCCACAGCAGGACGCGCCAAGCCCAGAGCATGAGACTGGTGGTGCCACTCCACAGCGGGCTGTCGGCGAGGATTACCGTACGGGGGTCCATGTCTGTCCCTCCTTGATCAGTCGGATGGTGGCCGTGCGGCCGTCCAGGAAGGTGCCGGCCGGGTCGGCGCCCGCCCACACCAGCCGCACCATCACGGCCTTGGAGTGCTCGGGGTCGCGACCAGCGGCGGCGGCCTGAATCCGGAACCGGGTGTAGGCAGCTGACGGCGCGGGATCGGTGAAGTAGCCCGGCCAGCGGTCACGGCCCGTGCCGGTGACGTCCGCGATCCAGATCGCCTTGGCCAGTTCGACCAGGTGGCTGGCCGTTGCCGGGGCCAAGTCCCCGGTCGCCGCCCGGTCCATGGCCCTTTGTACGAGCGGGTCGGCCTCCGGTCCGGCGCCGGGTGGCGGAAGCCCGCCGCCGGTGGCGGGCGCCCGCGTCCTGGCGACTGGCGGTCTGGTCGCCGTGGCGTGTCCAGAACGAGGCGACCTCGAAGGGCGCGCGGCGGGTGGTGCCGGCGTCGACACCGCGGGGCTGTGGGATATGGCCGAGGCTCCGAAGCCGCGGTCCGGGAAGCTGCCGCGTGGTGGCCCGGGCCCGCTGATGCGGAGACGCCCAGCAGCCCGGCACCGGTGATGGCCAGCACGGCGGCGATGGCGGTCAGCGCGGGTCCCGACAGCCGAGGCGACTGGCGGGTGTTCATAGAATTCGTGCTCCTCCGGCGTAGTCGGGCAGGGCAGTCAGCGGGTCGATGCGCACGCGGGTGCCAGGCTTGGGGGCGTTGATCATCTGGCCGTTGCCGAGGTAGATCCCGACGTGGTGGATCCCGGCGTTGCTGTCCGGGTTGGGGCCGTAGAAGACCAGGTCACCCGGCCGTAGCGCGCCGTAGCCGGCGGAGGCGGGGATACGGCGGCCGACCGCGGCCTGGTCCTCCGCGAGGCGCGGCAGGCTCACCCCAACCTGCGCATACGCGTACAGGGTCAGCCCCGAGCAGTCGAAGCCCACGACCTGCCGGCCGTCCTGGTGCTGCCCCGGGGAGCCAGATCCCCGGAGCGGGCCCGGTCGCGTTGCCACCGCCCCACGAATACCGCACGCCCTGCTGTGACAATGCGGCCGCGATGACGGTCCGGGCGTCACCGGTGGCCACGCCACCGCCGCCGGTGGTGGATCCGGTGGTGTCGTAGCGGTGGATCGCGTTGAGGACGTCGGTGACGTAGGCGGTGGAGTGGTTGTACGAGTACACCGCGGCGCGCAGCTGGTCCTCGTCGGTGAGGTCGCGGCCGTCCCCGCACAGGTACGTCGCGGCGGCGAGGGCGGCGTCGTCGGCGTTGTGCGGGTCGACGCGGCCGTCTCCGTTGCCGTCCCGGCCGATCGCGGCGAAGGTGGCGGGCAGGAACTGGAACGGCCCGACGGCCCGGTCGAACTGCCGGTCGCCGTCCCAGCGGCCGTCGTCGGTGTCCGGGATCGCCGTGGTGTTGCCTCCCGCCCCGGAGTCGTCCAGGCGCGGCCCGAGGATGTGCGGGGTGATGTCCCCTCCCGGGCCGATCGTGTGCCCGGCGGCGTTGTCCGATTCGATCGTGGCGATGCCGGCCAGGACCTGCCACCGTATCCCCCGGCACCCGGGCGACACCTCCTTCACCGACTGGGCGCCGTGGGCGATGGCGGTCAGCATCCGGGCCGGGATCCCCGTCACGGCCGCCAAGCCGCTGCTCACCGCGGTCTGGCTGATCCCCGCGGCCAGGATCGCGCCGAGCGGACCCGCGCAGCACACCGCGGCCGCCACCATCAGCACGACCAGCCAGACCCCTCGGCGTATCGCCTTCACGCCTCACCGCCGTGGTCGCGGTCCCACTGCCAGTCGGTGCGCTGAGCCTCCAGCAGGGCGTCGAATACCCGCCGCCGGTCGGCGGTCGGACCGGTCTCCGGCAGAGAGGCACCAGCTGCCGGGTCCGCGCTGCGGCCGTCGCTGCTGGCGCCGAACAGCCAGCCGCCCACGGTGGTGTCGCGGACGAACACGCGGGTGCGCATTGCCGGGTCGTGGACGTCGATCGCGGTGGCCAGGCGCTGTCCGACGTGGGCGGCACCGCGCTGGACGCCGCGACCGGCCGCCTGCCAGTCCTGGATCCCTTCGCCGATCCGTCCTCTGGTCACCTGCAGTTGGTGCCAGGCGTCCTGGGTGAACTCGGTGGCGTGCCGACGGCCCTTCGTGAGGTTGCGCGGCAGGCCGAGCGTGGACCCGTACGCGAACCGGCCTGCGTGGCGTGCGATGCGGTACCCACGGAAGCGGACAGCACGGTTGTGGATTCGGGTGCTCAGCAGCGTCCGGTCCTTGTCAGGGTCGTGGAACAGCTCAGCGGTGCGGCGATTGATCACGGGGGCTTCGCCCGGCTGGATCGTTCTCCCTTGGTCGTCCTGCACGTCCGGCCCGACGGGACGCCGCATCCGCTCCAGAGCTTCGTCGTCCGGGCGGCGGCCGATCAGTGTGGCGTAGGCGCCGCGAAGCGCCCCGCGCATCCCGCGCACTCCGAGGGTGGCGGAGGTGATGGCCATTCCCAGCGGGGCAAGCCCCCGGCGGGCTTCTGCAAGCGCATCGGTCGCCAGCCGGCCGGTGTCAGCCGGCATCCCGGTCCCATCGGTCATCGCCAGCGCGTTGGACAGGAAACGCTGCCGTAGCAGCAGCGCGCCGTGTGCGGCGGAGAACCCGCCCAGCCCCAAACCGAGCCCGCCACCGCCGGAGCCGGACAGATGAGCGCCGATCGCAGCGCCGAGCTCGCTGTTGTCGCCGGGCAGGTGGGTGCCACCGACCTTGGCGTACCGCATGCGGAGCGCCAGGCGCTGCCCGAACT
>NZ_JARAVK010000321.1:0-8620 GCF_033792765.1 Streptomyces sp. PA03-6a
GTTGCTGACCCGGCTGCTCGCGCCACGCCCCGACCCCCTGGTCCACGGGGGCACCCCGTGAGCGGCGCCGGGGACCGGGAGGGCGGTGTCAGGACGCGGCCCGGACGGCGGCGGCCCACGCGCCGGGGCTGCGGTGGTGGTTCCGGTGTCCCGCGACCAGGACGAGGCGCAGCCGCGCCAGGTGCCGGGTGTCCGGGGGGAGTTCGAGCCCCGACAGCAGGGCGAGCGCCGCATCCGGCCGCAGGTCGCCGTGGACGTCGTGGTACGAGGCCAACAGGGCCCTGAAGAGCGCCCCGTGCAGCGCGGGGAGGCGTGCGGCCACGTCGTACGCCTCCTCCTTCACCGGCCAGGGCACCGGGCCCGAGCCGTCCAGCACTCGCCGGGCACGGAGCAGCAGCGCGGGGGAGGCGTCCTCCCGCAGACGCTCCAGGTCACGCCCGAGGACCTCGGCGAAGGCCGTCGCGGCGGTGCTCCGGTCCTCGAACCAGTCGACCCACAGGGAGTAGGTGACGGGTTCGGCGTCCCGCTCCGCCTCCAGCCGCCGGCGGTAGCCGTCCCAGAGCGCACCCGACGGCAAGGGGCCGTCCGGCCCGCGGTCGGCCATGAGGATCTCGCAGGTCACCCCGTAGTCGTCGAGGAGGTCCAGCAGCCCGAACGCGAGCCGCACCCGGCCTTCGGCGTCCAGGTCGTCGTCGACGAAGACCTCGTGGGCCCGGGAGTGCGCGATCTCGTTCGTGGTGAACCGGCGGCCCGGGTGCTCGTCGTCCGTCCACGCGTCGTCACCGGCCTGCCGCACGCCGCGTGCGGCGAGCCAGCGCCGGGCGTCCTCCGCGGTCCCCGTACCCACGTGTGCATCATGCCTGCGACGCGTCGCGGAGGCGGCCGTATTCCTCCGTCATCGCCTGCGTCGACCAACCGGCGTTCAGGCCGCTGGGGTTGGGCAGGGCCCAGATCCGGGTGCCGCCGATCGTGCGTTCCTGGGGGCCGATGCGGGCGCGGGGCTCGGCGAAGGCGACCCGGTAGGCGGTGACGCCCACGACGGCGAGCCAGCGCGGCTCGTACCGCAGGACCCTCTCCGTCAGCAGCCGCCCGCCTTCCAGCAGTTCGTCGCGGGTCAGTTCGTCGGCCCGGGCGGAGGCGCGCGCGACGACGTTGGTGATCCCCAGCCCGTACGCCGGGAGTTCGTCCTGTTCCGCGGGGTCGAGCCGGCGCGGGGTGAAGCCGGAGGCGTGCAGCACGGGCCAGAAGCGGTTGCCGGGGCGGGCGAAGTGGTGACCGGTGGCGGCCGACATCAGCCCGGGGTTGATGCCACAGAAGAGCACCCCCAGGCCGCCGGCGATCACGTCGGGGATGACGCGGTCGCGGGCGGCCTCCAGCTCGTCCGGGGTGGGGCGGGTGCGCCTGACCGTGGTCAGAGGATGGCCCCGGGGGTGTAGGCGGCCGCCTGCGGGTGGCGCTCGGCGACCTCGCCGACCCGGCGTACGACCTCCGCGACCTGGTCCGCGGCCGCACCCGTGAAGGAGAGGCGGTCGGCCATGAGCGCGTCCAACCGGGCCCGGTCGAGCGGGATGCGCTCGTCCTCGGCGAGCCGGTCCAGCAGCTCGTTGCGCTCCACGCCCTTCTCGCGCATCGCCAGCGCGGAGGCGACCGCGTGCTCCTTGATGACCTCGTGCGCCAACTCGCGGCCGACGCCGGCCCGCACCGCGCCCATGAGCACCTTCGTCGTGGCGAGGAACGGCAGGTAGCGGTCGAGCTCGCGGGCGATGACGGCCGGGAAGGCGCCGAACTCGTCGAGGACCGTCAGGAAGGTCTCCAGCAGGCCGTCGAAGGCGAAGAACGCGTCCGGCAGGGCGACCCGGCGCACCACCGAGCAGGAGACGTCGCCCTCGTTCCACTGGTCGCCGGCCAGCTCGCCCACCATCGACGCGTAGCCGCGCAGGATGACCGCCAGGCCGTTGACGCGCTCGCAGGAGCGGGTGTTCATCTTGTGCGGCATGGCCGAGGAGCCGACCTGGCCGGGCTTGAAGCCCTCGGTGACCAGCTCGTGGCCGGCCATCAGGCGGATCGTCTTGGCGAGCGAGGACGGCGCGGCGGCCAGCTGCACCAGCGCGGTGACGGCGTCGTAGTCCAGCGAGCGCGGGTAGACCTGGCCGACGGAGGTGAAGACCTCGGAGAAGCCGAGGTGCGAGGCGATCCGCCGCTCCAGCTCGGCGAGCTTGGCGGTGTCGCCGCCGAGCAGGTCGAGCATGTCCTGCGCGGTGCCGACCGGGCCCTTGATGCCGCGCAGCGGGTAGCGGCCCAGCAGGTCCTCAACCCGCGCGAAGGCCACCAGCAGCTCGTCGGCCGTGGTCGCGAAGCGCTTGCCGAGGGTGGTGGTCTGGGCGGCCACGTTGTGCGAACGGCCGGCCATGACCAGCTCCGCGTACTCGGCGGCGAGCCTGCCGAGCCGGGTCAGCACGGCGACGGTGCGGTCGCGCACGTGCTCCAGGGAGAGCCGGATCTGCAGCTGCTCGACGTTCTCGGTGAGGTCGCGCGAGGTCATGCCCTTGTGGACGTGCTCGTGCCCGGCGAGGGCGTTGAACTCCTCGATGCGCGCCTTGACGTCGTGCCGGGTGACCTTCTCCCGCTCGGCGATCGACGCCAGGTCGACCTGCCCCAGCACCCGCTCGTAGTCCGCGAGGGCCTGCTCCGGCACCTCGATCCCCAGGTCCTTCTGGGCCCGCAGCACGGCCAGCCACAGACGGCGCTCCAGCACCACCTTCTGCTCGGGGGACCATAGGGTGGCGAGCTCCGCGGAGGCGTAGCGGCCGGCCAGGACGTTGGGGATGCGGGGCTTGGAAGTCACGTAGCGATAGTTTACCCGCCGTTCCGAGCGGTCGCTGCCGTCCACTAAGTCCGAGAACGCCCAGGTCAGAGGCTCCCAGTCCGCCGTCACACACCGAGTCTGTGAGAGATCGGTGAGACGTCGGACGGCCCCGGACCGGTGCCCATCACCACCCCGGGGCCTTGATCCGAACCCCTTTCGATCAAGGAGTCCGACCCATGGAAAACGTACCCGGCGGCATGTCCAGCCCTGACCTGGACCTGTGGCTTAGCTACGCCCGCGAGGTCTGCGGAGAGATCAATGCCCTTGACTACAGGAACGTCTCCGAGAGCACGCTGATCCGCCTCGTCGCCGTCAGCGGGGTAACCATCGACCACCTGATCCGTCGCATCGAGGCCATGCGCGGTGATGCCCGATGAGCCTCCCTGAGAAGCGCGAAATGGATCAGTCCGCTCGTCGCCACGTCGCCATCGCCCGGCAGCTCCTCGCCGACGCGGACGCCATCGGCTACGCCGAGGTCACCGAGCGCGACCTGTGCCGCCTCATCGGCCGGTGCGAGGTCGTCATCGCGAGCCTGATCCTCGCCATCGAGGACGGTGCCGAGTGACGCGCATCCCTGCGCGTCAGTGGCTTGCCGTCGGGGCCGCCGCCTTCACGGTGGCCCTGACGGGCGCCGCCTTCTGGCTCAGCTACGAGCACCTGCACGACGTGGCCTCCGGGAACGGCCTCCACGACGCCTCCGCCCGCGCGTGGGCCTGGCCCGCCACAGTGGACATGTTCATCGTCGTGGGCGAGCTGCTGATCCTGCGGGCGTCGCTCGCCGGTCGCGTGGACCGATGGGCCATCGCCGTGACCGCGATCGGTTCCGGCGGATCGATTGCGCTCAACGTCGCCGGGGTCGGGCGAGACGCCTCGCTCATGGAGTACGTCGTCGCGGCCGTGCCCCCGGTGGCCGCTCTCATGGCTTTCGGCGTGCTGATGCGACAGGTCCATGAGGCCCTGTCGTCCCGCGACCGGTCGCCGGCCTACGACTCCGGCGCACCCGCGGCGCCCGTGGAGACGGTCTTCGAGCGGGACGCCGTACCCGCGCCCGCGCCCGCGCCCGACGTACCCGCGCTACCCCCGGTTGTACCCGCGTCCGTACTCGCTGCCGAGCAGCCCCGTACCCGGGTCTCGGCGACGGTGTCTGAGACCGACGAGGAGCTGATCGAACGGACGCGTAAGGACTTCGGCGGCCAGGTCCCGACGTACTCGCTCCTCAAGGAGAAGTACGGCATCGGCCAGACCCGCGCCCGGCGGATCCGCGACGTACTCGAAAGTGAGCTGTCCCGTGAGTGAGATCGACAAGGCATCGCAGGAGGCTGCCGAGGCCGCCCGCCAAGCCGAGCAGATCGCACTCGTCCTGGCCGTCCTCCGCTCGTCGGAGGCGGCCAGGCCGCAGCCGGTCTGCCAGCACGTACCCGCCGCCCCGCAGGGCGGTCAGGCCACGAAGTGGATAGCTGCCGCTGTCGGAGGAGCCGTACTCCTGCTGGCCGTGGCGGTATCCGCCGCCATCGCGGTTGCCGCTGGGGTAGGTATGCCGAGGTCGGTGTCGGCCTACGCCCCGTCCGTGCCCAACATCGTGCGCGCCGCCTCGATAAAGGCTCGGAGCGCTCGCGCATGCTTTTCGACACGCTCCTGACGTGCTTCAGCCACAGGGGCGGGGTTGAAGGCGAACTCGTCTAGGAGCAGCAGTACTTGCCTGTCATCCATGCGCGGCACCTCCCGGATGGCGATGGAGACCGACTCGTGCCATCCCATCGGGTCTTCCCCGTCAGGCGTGAACACCGCGGTTCGAAACGCCTCAAGTCCACTCAGCGCAAGCTGGGCCATGCGATAGTCCGGGTCATCAAGCGTCAACGACGCAAGGATCCTGTGCGCCGCTTCTGCCGGACCTCGGGCGTAGGCGAGTTCGGTGATTTTCTCGACAGAGGTCAGCACGTCCTTGCCAAGCCCGATGAGTGGGGCCGGGGCCATAAGTTCGAGCACGGCGTACGCATGCCGCAACTCATCCAGGGCTGTCTTGACATGTCCGTCATCTGTGCCCTGATACAGACGCTCCGACTCGTTCACTGCTTCCCGGGACAACCGGATCAAGGAGGCCACTGCATCCCGGCGCTCGTCTCGCAGTGCGGCCAGGCGCTCCGCCTCAGCGGTGATACGCGCCGCCTCCTTGGCGGCGTCGGCCTGTGCCCGGCCGCTGGCCGCCTGAATCCGGGCGCTGAGCCAGTTGCCTGCGACGCCCCCGATGATCGCGGCGAAGGCTACCCACGCGGCGAACGCCTCCGGGTGCTTGATCGTGTTCGCAAAGAGATCCCCCACGCCGCTGATTCTGCCGCAGCGCTCCGGCGTTCGTGCCCCTCCGGCAGAGCGAGCAGCGCACCCGGTGATCCACATGGCCATGAACCCACGAGGTCCGGCACACTCCCGCCATGCACGCAATATGGGCCCTCGCCGCCGAGGCCGCGAATGCCGGGTTTGACTGGACACCCGTGTGGACGCTGGTCGGCGTGGCGGTGACGGCAGCCTCCTTGCTCATCGGCCAGTGGCTGACGCAGCGAGCGGCCGGGAAGCAGGCCGAGGCCCAGGCTGTACGTGAACTGAGCAAGTGGCACCGGGAACTGAGGCGCCAGAGCTACGCAGACTGCGTTATCGCGTATGAGCGGTTTCGCGACTTGCTTCAGCCGATTGCCCGCGCGATCCCCTGGCCGGTAGGCCGTGCATTGACGCCCGAGGAGGCTGCCCACCTCGGCACCCTGCTGGTGACGCTAGGCGAGCGCTATGACGACGCATTCCAAAAATGCCAAGTCGCCCGCCTGGAAGGCCCGGAAGCCGTCGCTAAGACCGCGCATCGGCTCATTGTCGCCGGGACTGAGTTCCGCGCGGCTGCCGAAGCCCGTGCCGAGGCCGCGCGGGTGGGCATGCAACCCCCGGACCCATCGGCATGGGACTTGGCAGCCGAGAGCATGGACGAAGAACTGGACGACTTCATCGTGCTGGCCCGGAGCGTCATCGCGGTCGACTAGCGGGGCCAGACGAGCGTCTGACAGCCTCGGAGCGACTGGGTGGCCTTCGAGTTGGAGGAGCGCTACCTGCAGCAGACCTCGGCCTACGTGTTGTAGTCGTGGACGGAGCGCAGGAGTTGTTCATTCAGACTGCCGGTGACCTGGGGTGATTTCGGGTTTCGGTCTTCGCCGCAGAGTGGCAGAAACGGCCCCTGGCGCCCTCGTCGGCGCCGTAGGGTCTGCGCGTGGACTGGAAGTGGATGCTGACCGCGACCCTGCCGGTGCTGACGCTGATCCTCGGCTCGGTGCTCACGCAGTGGAACGACACGAAACGCGAGATTGCTCAGCTTCGGCGTGAGCAGCGGCTCCACGAGCTGAACCGCGAACAGGCCCGCCAGGACCGGCGGGAGACGTTCGAGCTGAAGCACCTCAGCGAGGTGCACGCCGTGCTTCACGAGCTGTACATGCGGGGGGTCGAGTGTCAGCAAGCGCGTGTTTCCGACGTCCCCGCGAATGAAGCGTTGGATCGCCTATACGAGACAAACCGCAAATACATCGGAATGCGAGGTTTCATTCTAGTCGAGGACGTCCGCCGTCTTGCTGACGATGCATCTGAATACATCAACAGCCTGGCCTCCATCGTAATGTTGGTTGAAGGAGAGCGTCCTTCGATCCCACGCGCCGCTCAGCTCCTTATGGAAGCACAGGAGGCGATAGCTAACCGAGTCCGCGAGATTTACCGTGACGCTGAATCGCAGTGACAGGTAATCAGGAGATGGGAGTTGTGATGACGACCGTGTACATCACCGAGGGTGGCGACAACTGGCACCACAGTCCGGACTGCCCCGGGATCGTGGCGGGCCACCGGACCGCTGAGATCCATGATTGGGACAGCCATGCTGCTGAGAGGGTGACCCTCGTCGAGGCACACCAGCGGGGCAAGCACGCGGAGTGCCAGAAGTGCCGGCCCGCCGACCAGTAAGGGTGTGCCCAAATCCGCTTACTGCTCGGGCTCATTCTCGGGGTGCTGCTCCAGTTTGCCGCCGTAGCTCAGGTGCCAGCGAACCCCGGCGTCGTCCGTGAAGAACATGTGCGGGGGATTGCTATTGATGACATCTCGCAACGCCCACACCGGCGAGTCGAAGCGGAATGTGCGGCCTGGTCCGATCAGAGGGACCGGAGACGATTGGCGTCCGCCGTCGTTCGAAACCCGGTCAGCGGCGACGTCGGTCACCTCAGCTGCCTCGTATGCACCACCGAAGCGGACTCGGACGTCATGAATCGGGGCATGACTGCCGTTCTCGACATCGACCATCCACCTATCAGGACGAAGGCGAGCTGGGATGGATTCGGTGTCATGCCCATCGCCCTGACCAGGCTTCATTCGCACTTTTCGGGCCTGTGCCCACCTACGTTCCGAGGCGAGCGCCGCCAGCTCGGCGCGCTCCATCGACATGGTCGCGGACTGCTCGGCGATGAAGTCCTGCTGCTCGCTGATCTGTCTGCGCTGGCTCGCCAGCGTCCAAAACGCCGCCACGGCGGCACCCGCCGCGAAGACCCCGCCGAGCCACGTCGGGACGTCGCCCCAGTCAACCCCACCCATGGCGGCACATCGTAGAGCATGGGTGCGACAGCGACCCCGGTCACCAAGTGCGCGAAGTGAGGGCCACACTAGGCCCGTTGGTGTAGAACGCCTGCATGGATCCCACTCTTGGCCCCGCAGCGGTGCGCGCGGCAGGCAACGTTGCGTCCTCCTTCGTCAACCGCTACCGCCCCGTCGGAGTGGTCCGAGTCGGCAGTGCAGAGGATCGGGCGGCAGCGTACCGACGCTTCTTGGATGGTGCCTCGCAGGTTTCCCTGCAAAGCTCTTGGTACAACAAGATGCATCATGACGGGGGGCCCGCTGCGGATGCACTTCTCGTGGAACTTGTTCCGCGGATAGTCGCTTCAGCAACTGAACTGCATTGCGCCCATGCAGGTCTGCTCCTCTGTGCACCCGCGTATGTGATCGAAGCCGCCGAAATTGTAATGCGCGAGAGCCCGCAAATATACGCCGGAAAGGATAAGTTCAAGGCGGCTGAGGAAAAGTTTGAAGCGGCAATTCGGGATTTCTTGGAGGTAGCTCGACATGATTTGAGCTATAACCCGAAGTCTTGGCAATTCTGGGCCAAGTGGAAAGAAAAGAGCTTTCGAAAGCGGGAGGAGAGGAAGGCGATCCCGGCACAGAAGAGCTAGACCTCGAGCCGGTGCCCGGGGTCAAGCGTCAGGTCGACTCGGTCAGTCGCCGAGCGACGCCGAGAACCCCCCGGCCTCCGCCTGCTCGGCGCTGACCGTGACCTTGCCGCGATGGCTCACCTCGACCCCGTAGAAGCGTTCGCCGCGCGGCACCTCCGGGACCGTCACGGTGAACGCGCAAGCGACGATCAGCTCGGGATCGCTCGCCTTCGGATCGGTCAGGGCGCCCACCGCGATGACCTCGCCGCTCGCGTCGTAGACCGTGACGGCCGCGCCCGCGCGGACGTCGCCGAACCCGTCCTCGCCTTGACACCCGCCCACGCCGTCCGACTCGGCCCCGCCGTAGAGCGTGAAGGTGCCGGTGAGTGTGAACGTGTCGCGGTTCGCCGCGTCCGTGCCGCCGTCGCTGCGGAGCAGGGCGTACCCGCCGAGGACGACCAGGCCGACCACCAGGCCGACGGCTGCGCAGATCAGCGGGAACGCCCACGGGCGGCGGCGCTTCGGCGGGGTGGAGGGG
>NZ_JARAVK010000322.1:0-8575 GCF_033792765.1 Streptomyces sp. PA03-6a
CGGGGGCGCGACGGGCAGCGGGGGTCCGTCAGCCGGAGCGTAGGAAGCGGACGGCCGCCTCCCGGCGCGCCACGCACCGGGGAGGTGCGGCATCCGCCCGAACGGCGCCGTGGTGGCCACCCGGGCGGTGGCGCCGGTGGGGAGGGCCGGGTCGCCGAGGTTGGCCGAAAGTCGTGCCGTAACGATTCCGCGCCCACCGGGACCGGGTTGTGGTGGCCGGGACGCGGCCGAGCGGGTCAGCGGCGGCGGTTGTGGAGGTTTGTCGACAGATCGTCACGCTTGCGAGCGAAAGGGATCAAGGTCCGGCTTGTCCGCCGTGGTGCTGGGCAACTCTGCTTGCGGCGACGTCGCAGAGCCTGCGGAGCGGTCGGCCGGCCGCACCGCGCACCTGGTATCCACTCCTCGGAGGGAAACACATGGCAAGCATCCGTACCGCCCGAGTCGTGTCCGCCCTGGCCGCGCTGCCGCTCGCGGCGGCGCTGTTCGCCGGCACGGCGGTGGCCGACAACGGCGCCGTGGCGGGTGGCACCTCCAACGCGACCGTGGTGAGCAACAGCGGCGGCAACGTGGGCCGCGACAACTTCGGGACGGTGACGACGACGCAGCAGGCGGCGACCGGGGCGGGGGCCTCCAACCAGAACAGCACGGCCAGCGTGGTGGGTTCGGCCTTCACCACCATCAACCAGCCGACGTTCAGCATCCACTTCGGCCCCATGTGGTGAGCGGACCGGTCCGCCGCCGGGGCGGGCCGAGGGGCTGAAGGGTCGACTGCGCGACGGCAACCTCACTGCCGTCGCGCAGTCACGTCCGGCGTCGTCCACAGCCTGTGGACAACGCCTTCCGTCCGGGCGTCTTGACAGCGGTGCCGCTTCCTCGCCAATCTGACGGTCAGTCAGAAACTGGGGGCGGTGGCGGCGACGATGACGACCGACGACCTGTACGAGCGGCTGGTGACGTACGAGGGGCGCCCCGCCGCCGTCGCGGGCGAGGGCAAGGACTCCGTGAACCGGCCCATGATCAGGCACTGGTGCGAGGCGCTGGGCCATCCCGTCCCGCAGGACGGCACGGCACCCGCCCCCATGCTCCAGGTGTGGACCATGCGCGGGCTCCCCGGGCCGGGGGACGCCGCCGGGGGCGGTTCCCGCGCCGGCGCCTACGACGAACTGCTCGCGCTGCTCGACGAGGCCGGCTGCACCGCGGTCGTCGCCACCGACTGCGAGCAGGAGTACCTGCGGCCGCTGCGTCCCGGCGAGCGGATCACCTTCGACGCGGTGATCGAGTCCGTGTCGCCGCGCAAGACCACGCGCCTCGGCAGCGGCCACTTCGTCACCACGCGCATGGACGTCAGGGCGGACGGCGAACTCGCCGGCCGCCACCGCTTCCGCATCCTCAAGTACGCTCCCGCGCGGGCGCCGGGCGAGCGGCCGCGACGGCCCCGCCCGGTCGTCAACCGGGACAACGCCGGGTACTGGGAGGGCGTCGGGCGGCACGAGTTGCTCATCCAACGCTGCTCCTCCTGCGGCACCCTGAGGCTGCCGTGGCTCCCCGGCTGCAACAGCTGCGGCTCCGACGCCTGGGACACGCTACCGGCCTGCGGGCGCGGCACCGTCTTCAGCCGCGTCGTCGTGCACCACCCGCCGTTCCCCGCCTTCGACCCGCCGTACGCGGTCGCCCTGGTCGAACTGGCCGAAGGGGTCCGCCTGCTCGGCGGTGTGGTCGGCGTGCCGTACGAGAAGGTGCGCATCGGCATGCCGGTGACGCTTGAGTTCCGGCAGGCCGACGGGGAGCCGGCCGTGCCCGTCTTCCGTGCGGGGGTGTGAGATGACCGGACCGGGGGCGCGGGCGGGCGACGTCCTGCCGGAGCTGCGGATCCCCGTCACGCGGACGCTGGTCGTCGCCGGGGCGGTCGCCACCCGCGACTTCCAGGACGTGCACCACGACCCCGACGCGGCGCGGGCCAAGGGCTCGCCGGACGTCTTCCTGAACATCCTCACCACGGGCGGGCTCGTCGGCCGCTACCTCGCCGGGCACTTCGGCGCCTCGGCGGTGCTCCGCTCACTGCGCGTACGGCTGGGCGCCCCGGCGCACCCCGGCGACGAGCTGGTGTTCACCGGGCGCGTCACGGCGGTGCGCGGCACGGAGGCGACCGTCGAGGTCATCGGCGCGGTCGGGCGGGGGCGGCACGTCACGGGCACCGCGGTGCTGGAGGTGGGGGGCGGATGAGCGTACGCCGGCGCGACGGCCTGGGCGGACGGGCCGCGATCGCGGGGATCGGCGCGACGGAGTTCTCCAAGGACTCCGGACGCAGCGAACTGAAGCTCGCCGTGGAGGCCGTGCGCGCGGCGGTCGAGGACGCCGGGCTGACGCCGGACGACGTCGACGGCATGGTCACCTTCACGATGGACACCAGCCCGGAGATCACCGTCGCCCAGGCGGCCGGCATCGGGGAACTCGGCTTTTTCTCCCGGATCCACTACGGGGGCGGGGCCGCCTGCGCCACCGTGCAGCAGGCCGCGATGGCCGTTGCGACCGGTGTCGCGGACGTCGTCGTCTGCTACCGGGCCTTCAACGAGCGCTCGGGCCGCCGCTTCGGCTCCGGCGTCCAGCAGCGCGAACCCTCGGCGGAGGGCGCGGCGCTCGGCGTCAACCTGCCGTCCGGGCTGCTCACCCCCGCGTCCTGGGTCGCCATGTCGGCACAGCGCTATCTCCACACGTACGGGCTCGAACCGGAGGTTTTCGGCCATGTCGCCGTCGCCGGGCGCCGGCACGCCGCGACCAACCCGGCCGCGTACTTCCACCGCCGGCCCATCACTCTGGCCGACCACGCCGCGTCGCGGTGGATCGTCGAGCCGCTGCGCCTGCTCGACTGCTGCCAGGAGACCGACGGCGGCCAGGCCCTGGTCGTCACCTCCGCCGAGCGGGCCCGCGACCTGCGGCACCCGCCCGCGGTGATCAGGGCGGCCGCCCAGGGCGCGGGGCGCGGCCAGGAACAGATGACCGGCTACTACCGGCCGGACCAGGACCTGTGCGGGCTCCCCGAGTCGGCGGTCGTGGCCCGCCAACTGTGGCGGACCTCCGGCCTGCGGCCGCAGGACGTCGACACCGCCGTGCTCTACGACCACTTCACCCCCTTCGTCCTGATGCAGCTGGAGGAGTACGGATTCTGCGGGCGCGGCGAGGCGGCCGCCTTCGCCGCCGACGGCGGTCTGGAACGGGGCGGGAGGCTGCCCGTCAACACCCACGGCGGACAGCTCGGCGAGGCGTACCTGCACGGGATGAACGGCATCGCCGAAGCGGTGCGGCAGGTGCGCGGCACCAGCGTCAACCAGGTACCCGGCGCGGCCCACGTCCTCGTCACGGCCGGTACGGGGGTGCCGACCTCGGGACTGCTGCTGGGCGCGGCGGACTGAGCCGGCCCCGGCACCGGCGGCCCATCCGGGGCCGGGCGTTGCTGCGTACGGCTGACAGCGGGGCGTGGCTGCCCCGTTCGCGGGCAGCCGCCTGCGTTCACTCGACCCATGCGCGAACACAAGCCGATCATCCGACACGGGGCGATCGTGGCGATGGTGCTGGCCTGCCTCCTGGCCGGTCCCACCGCGGCCGAGGCCGTCGTACCGCGTCCCGCCGCGCCGGCCGCCAAGCCGGCCTCGGTGACGGCTGCCACGCCGGGCGCGGTCCGGACGTACCGGCAGGACCGGCCGGCCCGGGCGCCCGGTGACGGCGGTGACGACGACCCGTTCGGCTTCGCCGACACGGGTCTGCTCGACGGCCTGGACCTCCCCTACGGCCTCGGCGGTGAGGAAGGCGCCCCGTCCGGGGGCGGCCCGACCCGCGTCTACCGCGGCTACGGCTTCGACACCTGCCGCACGCCGCCGCTGTCCACGATGAGGGCCTGGCTGCGCTCCAAGTACCGCGCCATCGGCGTCTACTACGGCGGCCGCGCCCGTGCCTGCAGCACCCAGCGGCACCTCAACCGCACCTGGGTGCGATCGGTGCACCGCATGGGCTGGCGCATCCTGCCGATCTACGTCGGCTCGCAGTCGCCCTGCGTACGCGGCAGACATCTGCGCAACCACCGGATGAGCACCGACGACCCCTGGGGCCAGGGTGCGGGCGAGGGCTGGGACGCCGTGCGCAGGGCCGCCGCCCTCGGCTTCGAGGAGGGCAGCGCGCTCTACCTCGACATGGAGGCGTACAACGTCAAGCGGTCCCGCTGCGCCGACCAGACCCTCGACTTCATCCGGGCCTGGGACCGCGAGGTCGACGACGCCGGCTACCTGCCGGGCCTCTACAGCAGTTCGGAGTCCGGCATCCGGCACGTCGAGCGGGCCCGCCGGGAGGGCTACGACGACCTGCCGCGCGCGGTCTGGTTCGCCCGCTGGCAGGGCAAGCCCGCGGTGCGCAGCGAACCGGTCCTCGGCCGGGACGCCTGGCATCCGCACGGCCGCATCCACCAGTACTCGGGCAGCGTGCGCGAGAAGCACGGCGGCCGGCGCCTGGCGATCGACCGCAACCGGCTGGACGGGCCGGTGGCCGTCGTCGGATGACGCGGCGGGCGGCCGCGAGGACGCCGTCCCTGCGGGGCGACCCGTAGGGGCGGCGGGTGCGGCCTCAGCCCTCCGGAGGTGGGGCGGGCCCCCGCCCTACGACTTCAGGGTGACCCCGCTTCGGCACCTGCGGCGGATCCCCCGCACCCGGACCGGCTCCTAGCGTGGAGCCATGACGACGCCCGTGTGCACCAGCGCCTCGCAGGCCCAGTTCACCCGCTACGTCCGGGCCAAGGGCCCGGCGCTGCTGCGGACCGCGCGCTCGCTCACCGCCAACCCCTGCGACGCCGAGGACCTGCTGCAGACCGCCCTGACCAAGACCTACCTGGCATGGGACCGGATAGACGACCACCGGGCGCTGGACGGCTACGTGCGCCGCACGCTGGTCAACACCCGCACCTCGCAGTGGCGCAGGCGCCGCGTGGAGGAGTACGCCACCGACGAGCTCCCCGAGCCGCACGGCCGCGCCGTGACCGGCCCCGACGAGGCCGAGCAGCAGGCCCAGCGCGACGCGTTGCTGCGCGCGATCGCCCGGCTGCCGGCCCGCCAGCGGGCGATGGTCGTCCTCAGGTACTACGAGGACATGAGCGAGGTGCAGACCGCCGAGGCGCTCGGGGTGTCGGTCGGCACGGTCAAGAGCGCGGTGTCGCGCGCCCTGGGCAAACTCCGCGAGGACCCCGAATTGCGCCTGGGGTAGTGACATACCGCTCGGTATGCCAGCAGAATCTCAGCACCCACCTACCCACGCGTAGCCGCTTCAACGAGGAGGCGCCCGGTGCTGAGCACAATGCAGGATGTTCCCCTGCTGGTGTCACGGATCCTGACCCACGGCTCGACCGTGCACGGCCGGTCGCAGGTCACGACCTGGACCGGTGAAGGCGAGCCGCAGCGCCGCTCGTTCGCCGAGATCGGTGCCCGCGCCGCCCGCCTCGCGCACGCGCTGCGCGACGAACTCGGCGTCGAGCGGGACGACCGCGTCGCGACCCTGATGTGGAACAACGCGGAGCACGTCGAGGCGTACTTCGCGATCCCCTCCATGGGCGCGATCCTCCACACGCTCAACCTCCGGCTCCCCGCCGAGCAGCTGGTCTTCATCGCCAACCACGCCGCCGACCGCGTGGTCCTGGTCAACGGCACCTTGATACCGCTGCTGGCACCGCTGCTGCCGGCCATGGAGTCGGTCGAGCACGTGGTCGTCGTCGGCCCCGGCGACACCTCGCCGCTGGAGGGCTGCCGTCCCGCCCTGCACACGTACGAGTCCCTCATCGAGGGCCGCCCGGACCGCTACGACTGGCCCGAGCTGGACGAGCGTTCCGCGGCCGCCATGTGCTACACCTCCGGCACCACCGGCGACCCCAAGGGCGTGCTGTTCTCGCACCGTTCGATCTACCTGCACTCCCTGCAGGTCAACATGGCCGAGTCGATGGGCCTGACCGACGCCGACACCACCCTGGTCGTCGTGCCCCAGTTCCACGTCAACGCCTGGGGCCTGCCGCACGCCACCTTCATGACCGGCATCAACATGCTGATGCCGGACCGCTTCCTGCAGCCCGGCCCGCTGGCCGAGATGATCGAGGGCGAGCGTCCCACGCACGCCGCCGCCGTCCCCACCATCTGGCAGGGCCTGCTCGCCGAACTCGCCGCCAAGCCCCGCGACATCACCAGCATGCGGCACGTCACCATCGGCGGCTCCGCCTGCCCGCCCTCCCTGATGGAGGCGTACGACAAGCTCGGCGTCCGCCTCCTCCACGCCTGGGGCATGACCGAGACCTCCCCGCTGGGCACCATGGCCCACCCGCCGGCCGGCCTCACCGAGGAGGAGGAGTGGCCGTACCGGATCACCCAGGGCCGCTTCCCCGCCTCCGTGGAGGCCCGGCTGGTCGGCCCGTCCGGCGAGGTGCTGCCCTGGGACGGCGAGTCCGCGGGCGAACTGGAGGTCCGCGGGCCGTGGATCGCCGCGGCCTACTACGGCGGCGCCGACGCAGAAGCGCTCCTGCCCGAGGACAAGTTCAGCCCCGACGGCTGGCTGCGCACCGGCGACGTCGGCACCATCACCCACGACGGCTACCTGACGCTGACCGACCGCGCCAAGGACGTCATCAAGTCGGGCGGTGAGTGGATCTCCTCGGTCGAGCTGGAGAACGCCATCATGGCCCACCCGGCCGTCGCCGAGGCCGCGGTGGTGGCCGTACCCGACGAGCGCTGGGGCGAGCGGCCGCTCGCCACGGTCGTCCTCAAGGACGGCACCACGGTCGGCTACGAGGAACTGCGCGCCTTCCTCGGCGAGAGCGTCGCCCGCTGGCAGCTGCCCGAGCGCTGGGCCGTCATCCCGGCGGTGCCGAAGACCTCGGTCGGCAAGTTCGACAAGAAGGTGATCCGCCGCCAGTACGCGGCGGGAGAGCTGGACGTCACCAAGCTCGTCTGACGACGCGCCACGCGTACGCCGGGCCCCGGGGGGCGCACCCCCCGGGGCCCGGCGTGCGTCGTGCGGTGGGCCCTCAGGAGCCGATCTTGCCCAGCATGTCGACGATGCGTCCCTGGACGTCCGTGCTGGTGGACCGCTCCGCGAGGAAGAGGACCGTCTCGCCGGACGCCAGCCGCGGCAGCTCCGCCGGGTCGATGTCGACCGCGGTGTAGACGACCATCGGCGTGCGTTCCAGCCTGCCGTTCGCCCGCAGCCAGTCGATGATGCCCTGGCGCCTGCGGCGGATGAGCATCAGGTCCATCACCACGAGGTTGGGGTGCATCTGCGCGGCGAGCGTCATCGCGTCCGCCTCGGACTGGGCGTGCGCGACGTGCATCCCACGCCGCTCCAGCGTGGCGGTGAAGGCCTGGGCGATCGGCGTGTGGGCCTCGATCAGCAGTACCCGGGGCGGGTGCTGCTCGCTGTCGCGCGGGGCCAGCGCCTTGAGCAGCACGGCGGGATCGGCTCCGTACGCGGCCTCGCGGGTGGCCTGGCCGAGGCCGGCCGTGACGAGGACGGGCACCTCGGCCTGCGCCGCCGCCTGGCGCAGCGACTGCAGCGCGGTACGTGTGATGGGCCCGGTCAGCGGGTCCACGAAGAGCGCGGCGGGCGGATCGGAGACCTGGGCGTCGACCTCCTCGCGCGAGCGGACGATGACCGGGCGGTAGCCGCGGTCCGTCAGCGCCTGGCGGGTGGAGACGTCCGGCTCCGGCCAGACCAGCAGCCGGCGCGGCTCGTCCAGCACGGCGCCGGGCTCGGGGCCGGACTCCTCCGTGACGTCGACGGCGCCGTTGGGGCCGTCGAGCGGCTCGGGACCCTCGGTGGCCTCCGTGGGAGCGCCTATGGCGTACGCCCGGCCGGGGGTCTCCGTGCCGTTCACGGCCGCAGGTGCCACGGCCTTGGGCGCCTCGGGCTCCGCGGGGGTGGCGAGCTTGCGGCGGCGCCCGGAGCCGCTCGACGGCTGGGCGACCTGCTCGTTGATCTGCTGGGCGAAGGCGACGCCCTGGCCGAGGGTGCGCACGCTGATGGCCCGGCCCTGCGTACCGCCGTCGCTCGGCATGGACGACGGCTGGGGCTGCGCCGGCGCGGGTGCCGGAGCCTGCGGCGGGACCATGGGCTGCGGCTGCGGCGGCACCACGGGCTGTGGCTCCGGAGTGCGCTGCGTCTGCTCGGGGATCATCGGCGGCTCGACGGCCGGCGGTTCCGGCAGCGGCGCCGGGGCGGGCGGAGGAAGCCGCCGCGGGTCGACGATCGCCGACGGGCGCGGGGTGCTCTCCACGATGCCGCGCGGGCGACGGGCCGAGCCCTGGGCCTCCGGCCACTCGGTCGCCGGGGTGGCGGGGACCGAAGGGGCGGCCGGCAGCGCCGGGAGCTCCGGCGTCGCCCGCGCCTCCGCGCCGGGGGCCCTTCGCGCACGGCGGCCGTTGCCCGGAGCGTCCTGCTCCGGCGCGGGGGCCGCCGGCAGCGCGGGCACCAGGCCCGGCTGCGGCTCCTGCGGGGCGCCACGGCGGGCCCGCCGGCCGGTGGGCTGCTCCTGCGCCGGGGCGGGTGCCGGGGGGAGGGC
>NZ_JARAVK010000323.1:0-8554 GCF_033792765.1 Streptomyces sp. PA03-6a
CCCACCGGCCGTCATACGCCCGCACAGCGGGAGGTGGTGTGGCGGGGTGCGCCCATGGGGGTCCCCCCGGCCGAAGGCTGGGCGAGTGCGCCGGCGCGGTCAGTGACCGCCTCGCGCGGTCGTTGTGGGGTCGGTGCCGCGCCGGCGCACTCCCCCAGCCTTCGGCCGGGGGGACCCCCACAGCGCTCGCGGTGTACGTCCACATCGTTCGGCGCCCGGGTTCGCCGCTCGTCTCCCCCAGCCTTCGGCCAGGGGGAGCACCCCGCCACACCCCCTCCCACGAGTTGGGGCGACTGACGGCCGGTCGGGGGTGAGTAGGGCACCTGCGGCAACCCCGGACCGCCTTCTCACCCCCTCGGGCCGTTAGTCGCCTACACGACCGGAGGGGGTGTGGCGGGGTACGCCCCCGGCCGAAGGCTGGGGGCGTACCCCGGTGCGGCACCGACCCCACCCCAACGGAGCGCAGGCCCGCACTGACCGCGCCGGGCAATCGGGAGGGCGGCGGGGAAACCGCCCGCCGCAGGCGCAACGCACCCGCACACGACGACGGCCCCGGGCACGCAAGATGCGTACCCGGGGCCGCTGCGCGCTCCGCGCGCTACTCCGTCGCGATCGCACCCAGCACGTTCATCCGCCCCGCCCGGAACGCCGGCACCAGCGCCGCGACGAGTCCGACGAAGGCCGAGCCGATGAAGACGGTGATGATCGTCGGCCAGGGGATCTCCAGGATCCCGAGCCCCTGGAGCGCCAGCAGCTGCTGGGCCGAGGCGCCCCAGCCCATGCCGAGGCCGAGGCCGAGCACCGCGCCGAAGAGGGCGATGACGATCGACTCCAGGCGGATCATGCGCCGCAGCTGCCGCCGCGACATGCCGATCGCCCGCATGAGGCCGATCTCCCGGGTGCGCTCCACCACCGACAGGGCGAGGGTGTTCACGACGCCCAGGATGGCGACGATGATCGCCAGGGCCAGCAAGCCGTAGATCAGGTTGAGCAGCTGGCCGATCTGGTCCTTGAGCAACTGCTTGTAGTCGGCCTGGTTGCGGACCTGGACCTGCGGGAAGTCGTGCAGCGCCTTCTTCAGCCCGGCGTAGGCCGCGTCCTGCTGCCCGTCCTTGGCGGCGGCGAACATGATGTCGTTGATCGGCATCCGGTCGGCCAGCACGTAGCGCGCCGCGGTCGTGATGTTGGTGTACATCGCGCCCTGGTCGAAGACGGTGTCCGCCGAGGTGATCGCGGCGACCGTCAGCGTGGCGGTCTCGCCGTGCGCGAAGCGGACGGCGAGCTCGTCCCCGAGCTTGACCTTGTGCTTGTCGGCGAAGTTCTCGCCGACCGACATCGCGTTGGCGCCGTAGGCGGCCGACAGCTCGCCGGCGACCGTCTTGACCTGGAGGTCCTGGGCGTACGTCGGGTCCGCGGCGGACAGGGAGGTGTCGGACACCGACCCGTCGGGGGCGGTGAGCTTGACGTCGAGGGACTTGTAGTCGGTGACGTGGGCGAGGTGCGGCGCGGCCTTGATGGCCTGCTCGATCTGCGGCGTGATCGGCTGGCCGCTGTCGGAGGCGATGATGAAGTCCGCACCGACCGACTTGTCGAGCTGGTCGGTCGCCGAGGCCACCATGGAGGAGCCGACCACCGACAGGCCGGCGACGAGCGCGAGGCCGATCATGAGGGCGGCGGCGGTGGCGCCGGTGCGCCGGGGGTTGCGCAGCGCGTTGCGCTCGGCGAGGCGGCCGACCGGGCCGAAGGCCCGCAGGACGCCCGCGCTGATCACCCGGACGACGACACCGGCGAGCAGCGGCCCGACGACCACGAAGCCGACCAGGGTGAGCAGGATGCCGAGGCCGAGGAACATCGAGCCGTCCGCGGCCTTGGTGGCCTGCACGGCGGCGACGAGGGCGGCGGCGCCCGCGAGGGTGAGGACGACGCCGATCGAGGCGCGCACCCTGCCGGCGCGGGCGTCGGCGGGGGTGCCGGCGTCGCGCAGCGCGGCCATCGGGGAGACCTTGCCGGCCCGCCGGGCGGGCAGGTAGGCGGCGAGGACGGTCACCACGACGCCGAGGACGAGCCCGATGACCGGGGTGGAGGCCTTGATCGTCAGGGAGGAGGTGTCGAGGTTCATGCCCGCGCTGCCCATGAGGTTCATGAGCAGGACGGCGAGCCCGACGCCGCCGCCGATGCCGAGCACGGAGCCCACCACGCCGAGGAGCAGGGCCTCGACCAGCACCGAGCGGTTGACCTGGCGGCGGCTGGCGCCGATGGCCCGCATCAGGCCGATCTCCCGGGTGCGCTGGGCGACCAGCATCGAGAAGGTGTTGACGATGAGGAAGACGCCGACGAGGACGGCGATCCCGGCGAAGCCGAGCATCGCGTACTTGATGACGTCGAGGAAGCCGGCGATGTCGTTCTGGTTCTCGGCGGTCCACTCGGCCTGGGTCTGCACCTTGTAGCCGGCGGTGGAGCCGAGGGCGGCGGTGACGTTCTTCTTCAGCTGCTCGTCGCTGACCCCGGGCTTCGCGGTCAGCCCGACGCTGCTGAAGACGTCCTTGGCGCCGAGGAGCTTGGTCTGGGTGGTGGCGGTGTCGAAGTAGAAGATCGCCGCACCGGGGTTGGTGACCTTGAAGGTGGCGATGCCGCTGATCCGGGCCCGGAACTCGCCGGGGATGGCGATCACCCGCAGTTCGTCGCCCAGTTCGAGGTGCTTCTTGTCGGCGGTGTCGGCGTCGACCATCACCTCGGTGGGCCCGCGCGGGGCGTGGCCGGAGGTGACGTCGACCGAACGCAGCTCGGTGGAGTCCCAGTTGGTGCCGATGGTGGGGGCACCCGAGGTCGGGCCGAGGTTCTCCCCGGCGGCGTCGGTGACGGTCAGGGTCTGGCTGTTGGCCTCGCCCGACGCGGACTTGACGCCGTCGACCTCCTTCAGCCGCGCGACCGTGGCGGCGGGCACGGTGGCCGCCTTGGTGGTCATCTGCATCTCGTCGTTGCCGGCCGCGCCCTTGGGCGTGACCGTGACGTCCGAGGCGGTGGCGGCGAAGAGCTTGTCGAAGGTGGACGTCATGGTGTCGGTGAAGACGAGCGTGCCGCAGACGAAGCCCACCGACAGCAGGACGGCGATGGCGGACAGCGCCATGCGTCCCTTGTGCGCGACGAAGTTGCGCATCGAGGTCTTGACGACGGTCACGACGTCCTCCCACGGGCGTCGAAGTCCTTCATGCGCTCCAGGACGGAGTCGGCGGTCGGGTCGCGCATCTCGTCGACGATCCGGCCGTCGGCGAGGTAGAGGACGCGGTCGGCGTACGAGGCGGCGACCGGGTCGTGCGTCACCATGACGATGGTCTGGCCGAGTTCGTCGACCGAGCGGCGCAGGAAGCCGAGGATCTCGGCGCCGGCGCGCGAGTCGAGGTTGCCGGTCGGCTCGTCACCGAAAATGATCTCCGGCCGGGCGGCGAGGGCGCGGGCCACCGCGACGCGCTGCTGCTGACCGCCGGAGAGCTGGCCGGGCCGGTGCTTGAGGCGGCCGGCCAGGCCGACGGTCTCCACGACCCGCTGCAGCCACTGGGGGTCGGCCTTGCGGCCGGCGATGTCCATGGGCAGCGTGATGTTCTCGGCCGCGTTCAGGGTCGGCAGCAGGTTGAAGGCCTGGAAGATGAAGCCGATCTTGTCCCGCCGCAGCTGGGTGAGCTTCTTGTCCTTCAGCTTGGTGATCTCGGTCTCACCGACCCAGATCCGGCCGTCGGTCACGGTGTCGAGACCGGCGAGGCAGTGCATCAGGGTCGACTTGCCGGAGCCGGAGGGCCCCATGATCGCGGTGAAGCGGCCGCGGTCGATGTCGACGTCGACCGCGTCCAGGGCCACGACCCGGGTCTCGCCCGAGCCGTACGCCTTGGTGACCTGACGGGCCCGGGCGGCCACGGCCGTACGTTCTCCGCTGCCCCCGGACTTGGGAATCGATACTGCCGTTGTCACTGGACTGCTCCTGTTCGAGTGGTCGTCGCCGCCGTTTCGGGGCGGGCTGCGTCGCGTACCAAGACTGGCTTCGGGGAGGGGGCCGGAACGATGGTGCGGGTCTCCGTATCGGCCCGGGGGTTAGCCCCACCAGAAGGCTAGGGAGCCCAGGAGGGCTCCCTCGTCCTCCGCCGGTACGAACCGGGGGTAGGAGAAAGTTCGGTGGGACCCCTAGGGGGACTGCACCTTTCGGCGGACCCGGCTCGGGGTCGAGCCTGCAGCCTCCGGTCGCGGGAGGTTCAAGCCCCGCCGTCCGGCCTGCGGGAACCCCCTGTGCGCGCGGGGGCCCGGCATGAAATCGTGTGTCGTACACACAACCAGGGGGGTCCCGTGGAGCGCACCGAGCAGCCCGCGACCGCAGCCGCCACCGCTTCCGGGACGGGGCCGCAGCGGCGCGGCCCGGTGGTCGCCGCGCTGATGATGGCCATGGCGCTGGCGGCGATGGACTCCACGATCATCTCCACCGCGGTGCCGCAGATCGTCGGCGAGCTGGGCGGTTTCTCCGTCTTCTCCTGGCTCTTCTCCGGCTACCTGCTCGCGGTCACGGTGACCCTCCCGGTCTACGGCAAGCTCGCCGACACCTTCGGCCGCAAGCCCGTGCTGCTGACCGGCATCGGGATCTTCCTGCTCGGTTCCGTGCTGTGCGCCGGGGCGTGGAACATGGCCGGCCTGATCGCCTTCCGCATCGTGCAGGGGCTCGGCGGCGGCGCCATCCAGGGGACCGTGCAGACGATCGCCGGCGACCTGTACCCGCTCAAGGAGCGCGGCCGCATCCAGGCGGCGATCTCCACGGTCTGGGCGGTCTCCGCCGTCCTCGGGCCGCTGTGCGGCGGGCTGTTCGCCGGCTACGCCAGCTGGCGCTGGATCTTCCTGATCAACCTGCCCGTCGGGGCGGTCGCGCTCCTGCTCATCTCCCGTCATCTGCGCGAGCGGGTCGGCGAGCGGACCCGGCACCGCGTGGACTGGCCCGGCGCGCTGCTGCTCTTCCTCTCCGGCGGGCTGCTGATCACCGGCCTCGTGCAGGGCGGGCCCGCCCGGTGGTGGCTGCTCGGCGGCAGCCTCGTCCTGGGCGCCCTCACCGTGTGGGCCGAGCGCCGGGCCGCCGAGCCGATCATCCCCGGCTGGGTCTGGCGGCGCCGGGTGATCGTCGCCGTCAACCTGGCCCTCGGCATGCTCGGCGTCCTGATGGTGGCCCCGACGGTCTTCCTCCCCACGTACGCCCAGACCGTGCTCGGGCTCGGCCCGATAGCGGCGGGCTTCGTGCTGTCGGTGATGACGCTCAGCTGGCCGCTGTCCGCCGCCCTCAGCAACCGCGTCTACCTGCGCATCGGCTTCCGCAACACCGCCGCCCTGGGCATGGCGGCCGCCACCGTCGTCCTCGTCGTACTGGTGCTGCTCCCGTACGCCGGTCCCGCCTGGCAGCCCACCCTGGTGATGCTGCTGCTCGGTGCCGCCCTCGGGCTCTTCCAGCTCCCCCTGATCGTCGGCGTGCAGTCCACCGTCCCGTGGAGCGAACGGGCCACCGCCACCTCGTCGATCCTCTTCTGCCGCCAGGTCGGCCAGAGCGTCGGCGCGGCCGTCTTCGGCGCCGTCGCCAACGCCACCCTCGCCTCCCGCCTGCACGGCTCCGGCACCGACCTCGACTCCATCGCCGGCGCCGCGCACGTCGACGACCACGTGCGCCGCGCCGTCGCGGCGGCGGTCAACCACGTCTACGCCGGCGCGGCCGTCGCGGCGGTCCTGTCCCTGGCCGCCGTCCTGCTGGTGGCGCCCCGCCGCTTCCCGGTCCTGGAGGAGGACCCGGCGGTACGGTGACGCCGTGGACGCGAAGAGCTACGCGCGCATGCGGGCCATCGCCGCCGAGTTGATGGGGCGCGAGGACACCCGGGCCGTGGAGATCGGCGAGGGCGTCATCACGTTGACGATGCCGCCGGTCAACCGGCACGAGCTGATCGCCCTGCGGCTGCGGCGGCAGATCGAGCGCCAGATGGCCGACGATCCGGACTGGGCCGGCCACGCGCGACAAGACTGTGGCCGTCCTCTCCGATCCGGGGCCGGCGCCCGGCGACGACGCCCCCGTTACCGGGCGCGCCACGACTACGCCTTCCGGGACGCCGTCCCCGTGGGGCCGTGGGTCCCGGACAGCGGGGAGTTCCCCGCCTACGGCGGTTCCTGATCGTCCCCGGGTGAGGGGGAGGGCACGTCGGGGGCGGCGGGGCCCGGTTCCTCCTCGGCGTCGGGGGCCTCGCGCCCAGTGAGGGCGGCGAGGCTGCCACGGACGTGGGCGAGGTGCTCGCGGATCTCCTCCCGGCGGACCTCGTGCTCGCGCAGTTCGCGTTCGGCGGCCAGACGGATGCGCTCCTCCCGCACCCTGGCCTGGGCGAGGAGATCCGCGGCGGCGGCGTCGGCCTCCTCCTGGCGGCGCCGCGCGGCCTCCTCCGTCTCCGCCAGGGCCCGGCGGGCGTCGTCCACCATGGCCTCGGCGTACGAGGTGAGTTCGGCGAGGCGCGAGTCGACCCCGGCCTCGCCCTCAGCGAGTTCGTGCTCCTGGGTGTCGAAGCGCTCGCGGTGCTCCTTCTCCAGTTCGGCGAGCGCCTGTTCGCCCTCCCGCCGCGCGGCGTCGAGCTCCCGGGCGACCTCGTCCCGCAGCAGGCCGGTCTCCTCGCGGGCCTCGCCGAGCACGCGCCCGGCGTCGGCACGGGCCTGCTCCAGCACCTGCTCGGCCTGCTCATCGGCGGTGCCGCGGCGGGCGTGGGCGGCCGCGCGGGCCTCGTCCATGAGGGTGCGGCGGGCGGCCGCGGCCGCGTCGTGCGCGTGCCGGGCCTCCTCCTCGGCCTGTTCGCGTACGGAGGCCGCCTCATCCTCGACCAGCCGCAGCAGGTCCAGTGCGCCCTTCCCGAGGGATTCGTAGGTGGGCGGCGAGAGCGTGGAGACCGCCTCGCGCAGCGCGGCGCACTCCGCGGTCATCTCGTTGGCCAGGACGGTGAGCCGCGCGGCACGCTCCCAGGCAGCGTCGCGGTCCTCGGACAGCTCCTCCAGGAAGCGGTCGACCTGTTCGGTGCGGTACCCGCGGCCACGGACGGTGGCGAAGCCGTGGCCGCCGCGGGGGTGTGCCGTACTCATACCCCTATTCTCGGGGATTTGCCGGATTTACCCATAACGCGACACTCCGACCGGTCCGCAGACCAGCCGGAGCGACGCCGTACGGGGACCTAGAGCATCCCGTCCCACATCTGCTCGATCAGCACCGGCCACCAGTGCTCGGGCGACGCCACCGCCGCGGGGTCGAGCGCGGCCAGCTGGTTCTGGAAGTCGACCGTCCAGCGGCCCGCCTGCTCGGGCGTCAGGCCGAGCCGCCAGCGCCACATCTTCCCGAGCAGTGCCAGGCAGCGGACGAACTCCGGCAGGCTGGTGTTGACGAACTGCGGCACGGGAGCCGTACCGCCCGGCCCGGCCTCCAGCGGCACCGCGACGATGTGCGCCGTGCCGTACTGCACGCACAGCTGGCGGCCGAAGTCATTGCCCATCACCAGGTACGAGCCCGCGTCCGGGGCCGGCTGCACGCCGCGCTCGGCCGCCAGCTCCGCCAGGGTCGGCACCGGCCGCCCCGGCTGGGCCTGCGCCCAGAAGAACGGCCCGAAGTCCACCGGCAGCCCGGACCAGGTGAGCGTCTGCGCGACAAGGTCCGGCACGCCCTGGCGGGCGACCGCCCGCTGGTCGAAGCGGAACACGCCCTGCGGCCCGAAGGACTGCGCCAGTTCCTGCCCGATCGCGTCCAGCGGGACCGGGGGGACCCGCTGGACCTGGTGCGGCTCGGGCAGCGGCACGCGGTGCGGGTGCGCGTGCGCCGGGGCGCTCGCCACCTGGTGCAGCTCGCCGAGGTGCGTCAGCAGGTGCTGCACGCCCGCGCGACGGCTCGCGTGGTCCTTGCCGTAGGGGGCGGTACTGCTGATCCGCACCTGGGGCCAGGTCTCGCGGATCATCCGGGCGCAGTAGCCGCCCGGCAGGTCGCACGACTCCAGCTCCGTGTGCAGCTCCAGCACCGCCTGCGGCGGCACGCCGAGGGCGCGCAGCTCGTGCAGGATCTGCCACTCCGGGTGCGGCGTACCGGGTGCGGAGCGGCGCATCAGCTGCTGTTCCGAGCCGTCCTGCGCGCGGTAGCGGAGCACGGCCAGGTAGCCGGGGCCGACCGTGGGCACCCCGGTGGGCGGCTGCGGCTGGGCCTGCGGCTGCTGGGGGTAGCCGTACGCCGGGGGCTGCGGCGGCGCCGCGACCGGACCGGGCGGCGGCGGGGGCGGTGCCGACGCCCCGGCGGCGCCGTCCGGGCGGGACAGCATCGTCGCGGCCTGGTGCACGTCCCCGGCCGCCGGCCGGTCGTTCGCGGGGAGCTGCTGCACCAGTTGCGTGGGCACGTACCCGGCGGCCGGGGTGCCGGGCACGCCCGGACCGGGCGGCGGCGCGGGCGGTCCGGGCGGTCCGGGAGGGCCGGCCTTCGAGGTCTCGGCGGCGGACACGTCGGCGGCGCCGAGACCTCGAAGGCCGGCCCTCCCGG
>NZ_JARAVK010000324.1:0-8382 GCF_033792765.1 Streptomyces sp. PA03-6a
CCACTCGCTATGACAAGCGCGGCTATGTCTACCTCGGCACAGCCACTGCAGCAGCCCTCGTCATCTGGCTCCGCACATGATCGGCCGGACAAGTCCTAGTCGGAGTTCTCCCAGACGAGGACCCCGGGACCATCGGGTGTCACCACTGGAACCCAGGCCTCGTCCACCTCGGAGAGTCGGGATTCGTCGAGCATGAGCGGCGCAGGGAAGAGGTCGTCCCGGTTCGCGGAGCCGAAGACGTGGAAGGCGACCGCTGCCCTCAGCCGATCGAGCAGGTCCGCCGGCCAGTCCAGCCCTCTGGCCCCGGTCCCCTGCAGCTCCCCGACGAAGATCTCCTTCAGCTCGTCGTCCAGCCCCCGCCCGAAGACCGGGATCAGGAAACCCTCTTGCTCGTACCGGATGCAGCCGTACCCCCCACCCTGGTTCTGGTAGACCACGCCGGTAGGTGCCGCCACGATGACGAACACCCAGCCCTGACCGGAACCTGTGTCAAGAGGGTCAAGGAAGACGTGCCGCTTGCCACCGTCTGCATCAGTCACGATCAGGAGGATCGCACGGAAGTACGAGTCGGCTCACGACCGCCCGGGCTCCGGGTGCGTCGCCGGAGACGGACTGGACGCGCCGGACCATCGACGGCCGCCCCGGCAGGCGCACCTACGCCAGGGCCGAGCCGGCCTTCCACTGCTCCCAGGGCATGTTCCAGCCGTTGAGGCCGTTGTCGGGCGCGATGGTGTGGTCGTGGGAGTGCTTGACGACGACCACGTCGCCGACGAGGGAGTTGTTGTAGAACCACGCCGCGTCCTGCCCGGAGTCGCCGCCGCCCTGGACGTCGTTCAGGCCCACGCAGCCGTGGCTCACGTTGGAGTTCCCGAAGACGGAGTCGTTCGCCCAGTAGTTGCCGTGGATGAAGGTGCCGGAGGTGGACAGGCGCATCGCGTGCGGGACGTCGGGGATGTCGTACTCCCCCGCGTATCCCACGGTGGCGCCGTCCATGCGGGTGGAGATGAGCTTCTGGGAGATCACCATCTGCCCGTTGTACGTGGTGCTGCCCGGTGCGCCGGAGGTGATCGCGATCGTGCGGACGGTGCTGCCGTCGCGCTCGACGCGCATGGTGTGGGCGGCGGCGTCGACGGTGGAGACCTGACGGCGGCCGACGGTGAAGCGGACCGTCTTGTCCTGGGTTCCGTAGGCCTTCGCGGCGCCCTTCACGCCGTCCAGGCGCAGGCTCAGGGTGACCTCGGTGTGCGCCTTCCAGTACGTCTGGGGGCGCAGGTCCAGGCGCTGGTCGCCGAACCAGTGGCCGACGACCTCCTGGTCGCCGTCGCTGGTGACGTGTATGCCGCGTTCGACGGCCGCCTTGTCGGTGACCGGCTTGTTGAAGGTCAGCGACACGGGCATGCCGACGCCGACGGTCGAGCCGTCCTCGGGGGTGAAGGTGCCGATGAGGCGCTCGTCCTTCGTGAGCGTGGTGAAGGACAGGCTCCGGGTCTGTGTCCGGCCGGCTTCGTCCGAGGCGTGGACGACGAGCCGGTACGAGGTGCCGTAGGCCAGGGTGCCGTCCGGGGACCAGCGGCGGTGGTCGGCGGTCACGGTGCCGCGTACCGGATCTCCGGCCGCGGTGGTGAGGGTGACGGACGAGATCTTCCCGCCGGAGACCTCGACGTCGCCCGCGCTGCGGATGGATGCGTGCCGTTCGCCGTCGGTGGCGCCCGTGGTGAGGCGGAAGGCGGCCGACGCGGCGCGCAGTTCGGGAGAGGAGGCCGTGGACGGCGCCGTCCCTTGCGCGGCGGGCGCGGTGGCGGGCTGCTGGCCCGCGCAGGCGGTGAGCACCGACGCCCCGGCGACGGCAAGGGCGATCACGGTGCGGTGGGGAAGGGATGACACGCTTACTCCTGTGGACCGCGGAACTGTCATCGGGCGAGGGAGGCCGCGTCGCCCATGACGACGACGGGGTGGTCGGCGGGGTCGAGGGCCCGCAGCAACTGCTTCATGTGTGCCTTGGAGACGCTGACGCACGCGTGCGTGGGGCCGCCGTGGTCGACGTGGATCCATATGCCGCCGCCGCGGTTCGCGCCCATCGGCTGGGCGCCGTTCATCGGCGACGTACCGGGCTGGCGGTTGTAGTTGATGGCGATCACGTAGTCGAAGGAACCGGCGAGCGGTTCGCCCAGGAAGCCGACGTCATTGATGGAGAAGGCACCGGAACGGTGGTAGGGCAGCTTGGTGCCGGGGTCGGCCAGGAGTCCGCCGGCGTTGGTGAGGCCGAACACCCCTATGGGGCTGTGCAGGTCGCCGGCGTAGTGCTCGTCGGTCCAGCCCTTGTAGCCGTTGTGCGCGGCCCATTCCGCGCCCGGACGCCAGCCGCCGTCGACACGCTCCCAGAGCACGACCTTCGAGGACGACGACTTCTTGCCGGCTCCCGTGACGAGGACAACCTGCCGGGTGCGGGCCGGGATCTGCGACAGCGTCTTGGGGCCGAGCCCCGGCAGTTGGGCGGGGTACTGCGGCTTCGGAGGCTTCGGCGAGCCCGTCGTCCGCGGTGTGGCGGGGGCGCCCGCCGGCTGGCCCGTCGCCGGGTCGGGGGCGTCTTGGACGACGGAGGCCGTCTCGGGGGAAGGGGTGGGGTTCGCCTCGGGCAGGTGCTGGTAGGCGGCGATGCCGAGCGAGGAGACGATGACCGCCGCGGTCGCCGATATGTAGGGCCTGTGGAGGCGCATGGGTGCTGGCTTTCTCACGAGGGCGGGAAGTCGGGGGCGGCCCCGTGGCGGGGCGCGCGGTTCCGGCCGGGGACCGGATGGTGTCGGTGGGTGATGCGGCACGCCGGACATCGGCGCCCGTGTCATGGGCGCGGCCCTGGGCCGCGAAGGGGGTCTCACACCCGTTCAACCGGGCGGACTCCAGTTCGGGTTGCCCGGATGTCGGGGACCCGGGCCGGGACGCCGGGGACACGGGACATGCCGGTCATGCCGGCCGGCGCCCGGGGATCGGCCGCGGCGCGTCAGCGGCGGATCCCCGGGGCCGTCAGTCGGTGCTCACCGGGGGCGGGTCACCTTTGTGTCTGTTTGTGCGTGCTCCTGGTGGGCCGGGCAGAGCTCGGCCCCGGGCTCAGCTGCGGGCGTTCTTCGGCACGGTGATCTGGTGCTCGCCCCAGCTCATCCTGGTCGTCGCGTTGTAGTTGACCGTCGTACCGGCGCCGAGCCCGGCTTCCTCGGCCCGGGCGGACGGCTCGGCCAGTACGAGCACGTCACTGAGCATGGCGCCGGTGGACGGGTCCACGATCAGCCGCTCCCGCGTCGTGCCCAGCGGTCCCGGGTAGCTGATGGGGAAGTCGACCCCGACACCCTCGCGTCCCAGGGGATCGGTGACCTGCCCGGTCACCCGGACTCCGGGCAGCTCCGCCATCACCCGGTACGCGGCCGCCCGGACGGCGGGCTTCACGGGCATCGTGATGAGGTCGCCGGCCTGGCGCAGGATCCAGGCGCTGCGCGCCGAGGCGCCGGTGTCGGCGCCGCCGTCCTGCGCGTACAGCCGCTCCAGGTAGCGGCGCAGTTCCGCGCTGGTGGAGGGCAGTGCGCGAAGGTCCTTGAAGGTGACGTTGTGCGGGCCGACGGCGTAGATCTTGTCGTCGACGTTCGTCCGCATGACCATGGGCCGCCGCGCGGTGCCCATCATCGTCGCGAGCTTGCCGGTCCCGTTCTTCTTCCCGACCTGGAACTCCACCGTGCCGGGCGAGCCCGCGGCCTGCCAGCGGGCCTTGTCGGCCGCGGTCCGGGGCTCGGTCACGGAGTCCAGGCCGGAGACCATCAGGCTCCCGGTTCCGGGCCGCACGCCCACCGACCACTCGTCGGTCGACGCGCTGCGCACGGCGAAGAGGTGGCCCTCGTCACCGGCGACGTCCACGTTCTCCGAGCGCGTGGTCGTCTGCCAGTACGTTCCCTCGGCGACCGAGGTCTCCGCCTGCCTGGCCGCGCTGAGCAGTTCGATGTGGCCGTCGACACGGATGTCCGCGCCGGTGCCCGGGACCTCCGTCCCGGCGGAGGACCGCGGCTGGGCGGCCTGCCGGTCCGCCGGCTCCTGCCAGTCGAGTGCGCCCACGGCCACCACGGACGCCGCCACGGCTGCCAGGGCCACCGCTCCCAGCGGCCGGAACCCGCTCCTGCGGCGCGGCGCGAGGAAGCGCACCGCGGGGCCGTCCGTCGCTCCGGCGACGATGCGTGCGAGGTCCTCCCGCTGCCGCGCGGGGTCCACGAGCCGGGACGGGTCCAGTTCGTCGGGCCGTGCGTCCGCGAGCACCTTCATGACGTCGGGCCGCCCGGACGGCTTGTGGGTGTTCTTCACGCGGGTGCTCCTTGGCGGTGAGTGGGGTACGAGGTCTCTGCGGAGGGCGCGGACGGCGGCTCTGCCACGGGCTCCGCCGGAGGCGCCGCGTCCAGGGCCTTCTCCAGCCGGCGGCGCGCCCGGAACAGCCGGACGGTCAGCGTCGCGGTGGTGCAGTCCAGGACCTGGGCCGCTTCCTTGGCGCTCAGGCCGTGCCAGGCGATCAGCGTGAGCAGTTCCCGGTCGGCCTCGGGCAGGCTCGCGAGGGCCTGCAGCGCGTCGTGCCGGTCGGTGACCTGCGCCGCGACGTCACCGGTGTCGGTCCGGGCGCCGCTGCTGATGCGCCGTGCCTCCTCGGCGGCCAGGAGGTACTGGTGGGCGTCCCGGCGACGCAGTTCGCGCACCAGGTTGCGGGCCACGCCCAGGAGCCACGGCAGTGCCGGATGAGGGATGTCCCGCACCCGCCGCCAGGCGACGGTGAACGTCTCGCTGGTGATGTCCTCCCCTACCTGCCGTCCGACCAGGCTGGTGGCGTAGGCAAGTACACGCGGATGGCACTCCTCGTAGACGTCCCTGAAGCGCTGGGCATGTGTCACGCGCCGTCCCCTCATCTCTGCTCTCTCACCATGCAGTGAGCGCCGAGGCGCGTTTCTTACATCCCGGATCGAGAATTTCCATGGATGTGGTCCACATCACGCCGGGGACCCGGAGCCTGACACCGCCTGACCCCGAAGCCGTCGGGACGGCGGGGATCCGCCGCCCCCGATGGCTGGGGGGGGGCGGCGGATCCCCGCCGTCACGCACCGCCGGTGCCGGCGGTCAGTAGCCCGCGGTCAGGGCGCCGTCGATGGCGAGGGCCGCGCCGGTGATGAACGGACTCTCGTCACTGAGCAGGAAGGCGGCGAAGGCGGCGATCTCCGCCTCGTCCGCGGCGCGGCCGGTCGGCTGCTGGTTGAGGAGGGCGCTCGCGGCCTCCGGGTTGCTTGCGGTGAAGCCCTGCCACAGGGGGGTGTTGACCAGGCCGGTCACCAGGGCGTTGACCCGTACGCCGTGCTTGGCCGCGTCGAGCGCCGTGGAGCGGGTGAGGCCCACGACGCCGTGCTTGGCGGCGGAATAGGCGGCGGCGCCCGGGTCGCCCACCACTCCGACGACGGAGGCGTTGTTGACGATGGAGCCGCCGCCGCTGGCGACGATCGCGGGGATCTCGTGCTTGAGGCTGTGGAAGACACTGGTCAGGTTGAGGGCGATGACGCTGTCCCAGAAGGACGCGTCGATGTCCCCGATCGCGCCCTGACTGTTGCCGCCTCCCGCGTTGTTGAAGGCGCCGTGCAGGCCGCCGAATTCCGTGACGGCGACTTCGACCAAGTGCGCGACCTCCTCCTCGACGGTCACGTCCGTCGGGACGAACAGGGCCGTACCTCCTTCCCGGGTGATCTCCGCGGCGGTGGCCTCGCCGCGTTCCTTGTCGCGGGCTCCGATGAGCACGGTCGCCCCCTCGGACGCGGCGCGCTTCGCGAAGGCCGCGCCCATGCCGGAGGTGCCTCCGGTGACGATGACGACCTTGGACTGCAGGCGGTGGGACATGGGGTCTCCTTTCGTTGCCCGGCATGGCACGCGTAGGTCACGGGATGCCGGGGGTGGGTGTTCGCGGGACACGGAGCCGCGGGCTTGGCCGGTTCCTCCGTCCCACTGGTCAGTGGACGGGTGCCGGTGTTCCCGGGGCTTCCGCCGTGGCAGGGGTCGCGCTGTGGCCCGGGCGGGGGGCGTTGACCGCGACGAGGGAGAACAGGGCGGCCAGGAGCAGGAATCCGGTGGCCCACCAGAAGGCCGTGCTGAATCCGTGGACCAGCGCGGCATCGGTCGCCGCTCGGCCGTGGCCACCGTGTCCGTGGGTGGCGAGGTAGGCGGTGGTGGAGCCGGCGGCGATGGTGTTGAGCAGGGCGGTGCCGATCGAGCCGCCGACCTGCTGCGAGGTGCCGACCATGGCGGAGGCGACGCCCGCGTCCCGGGGGGCGACCCCGTGGGTGCCCAGGCTCATGGCGGGCATGAAGGCGGTGCCGATGCCGAGGCCGGTGATGATCTCGGCGACGGCGAGCAGGGCGTAGGAGCTGTCCGCGTCCAGCAGGGCGAGCAGGAGCACGCCGACCGCGCTGACGAGGTAGCCGGCGGTCATCAGCAGGCCGGGGCGCATCCTGGCGGACAGGCGGGTGCCGAGGACCATGGAGCCGAAGCCCTGTGCGACTCCCAGCGGCACGAACGCCAAGCCCGCCGCGATCGGGGAGTACCCCTTGACCAGCTGCAGGTAGTAGCTGAGGAAGAGGAACATGCCGAACATGCTCATCACGCCGAAGGCGACCGACAGGTAGGCGCCGGCGCGGTTGCGTCCGGTCAGTACGTGCAGCGGGAGGAGCGGCGACGTGATCCTGCTCTGCGTGATCAGGAAGGCCAGGAGCAGCACCACGCCGGCGAGGAGCATGGTGACGGTGAGGCCGGAGCCCCAGCCGCGGCTCTCGGCCTCGGAGAAGCCGAAGACCAGGGCGACCAGCCCGAGCGTGGCGAGGACGGCGCCGGGTACGTCGATGCGGCTACGTTTCTCCGCGCTGGGGACGTCGTGCACCACGGTGAGGGCGCCGATGATGCCGATGACGGCGAACGGGATGTTGACGAACATCGACCAGCGCCAGTTCAGGTACTCGGTGAGGACACCGCCCAGGAGCAGGCCGAGGACACCGCCCGCGGTGGCGATGGCGCCGTAGATGCCGAAGGCCTTGGCCCGCTCCTTGGCGTCGGTGAAGGTCAGGGAGATCAGGGCGAGTGCGGCGGGCGCGAGCAGTGCGCCGAAGACGCCTTGTCCGGCCCGGGCGACGAGCAGGGTGCCGAGGTTGGCCGCGGCACCACCCAGTGCGGAGGCCAGGGCGAAGCCGACGAGGCCGATGGTGAAGGTCCGCTTGCGGCCCAGCAGGTCGCCCAGGCGGCCGCCCACGATGAGCAGGCCGCCGAAGGCCAAGCCGTAGGCGGTGATGACCCATTGGCGGCCGCCGTCGGAGAAGTGCAGGGCCTGCTGGGCGGAGGGCAGCGCGATGTTCATGACGGCGCTGTCCAGGAACACCATCAGCTGGGCGATGGAGATGAAGAGCAGCGCCGCCCAGCGGCGTGGATGGGGATGGCGCGGACGGGGATGGCTTGGTGCAGGCATGGGAAGGGGGGTCTCTCGTGCGGGAGGAGGGGTGAGGGGAGCTACGGGAGGCGGCGCCCTGTGACGGCACCGCCCCGCGGCCATGTGGGGGGCCGGTCGGTGCGGTGTGCGGGGGGCCTCATGGACGTCGCCCCGCCCCGCCGCCATAAGCGGACCGGGTGGTCATGTTGACCGTAGCACGGAAGCGGACCGGGCGGTCATGTTGCCGCTCGCAATGTGACCGGGCGGTCCGGTTGCTCTACAGTGGCCGCGGAAGAGCGGAGGAAGCCATGACGAACCCGGCGGCCAGGCCGATGCGCAGCGACGCCGCGCGCAGCAGGAAACTGCTGGTGAGCGCCGCATCCGAGGCATTCGCCGAGCACGGAACCGAGGTGTCCGTCGCCCAGATCGCGGAGCGGGCGGGGATCGGCAAGGGAACCGTGTTCCGGCACTTCCCCACGAAGGACGATCTTCTGGCGGCGATCGTCTGCGAGAAGATGCACGCCCTCGCCGCGACCGGTGAGCGCCTCACGGAGGCCGGGGACCCGGCGGAGGGGCTGCGCGAATTCATGAGCGCCGCCGTCGAGCTGCAGGTCCAGGACCGCGCCTTCTGCCAGGTCGTCCACGGGGTGGCCGATGATCACGCCGAGGTGCGCGAGAGCCAGGAACGGGTGAGCGCCGTCACCGAGGCCCTGACCGACCGGGCCCGCCGGCACGGTGCCGTCCGCCAGGACATGACCGGGCAGGACGTCATGCTGCTGATGAGCGGGATCCCCTTGGCCGTCTCACGTGTGCACACGACGCAACCGCACCTGTGGCGGCGCTACCTGCGCCTGGTCTTCGACGGCATGCAGACCGCCGACGGCCCCGCCCTGCCGGGCCCCCCGCCC
>NZ_JARAVK010000325.1:0-8352 GCF_033792765.1 Streptomyces sp. PA03-6a
CGCGATGACGGACCGGGCCCCCGTCCACGACCATCCGATCCCGGAGCTCGGCCGGGGTCCAGCCGGGCTCCGGGATCGGATGGTCGTGGACGGGGGCCCGGTCCGTCATCGCGGGCACGGTGGGCAGCGGGCCGGTGGGTGGGACGGCCCGGCCGTCCGTGACCGCCGGCCCCCACGCGCGGTCCGTCCGCTCTCCGAACCGGGTGATGCCGAACAGTTCCTGGACCCCCGTGTACCCCGTTTCCCCGGCTTCCTCGCCGGGCACGTCCGCCCACCCGGTCCGGCCCACGGCCTCCGGCACCTCGGCGAAGACGGCGATGTGCATGGATCCGTCCCGGTCGCTGTCCGATATCACCTGCCCCGGCAGACTATGGGACGCCACGGGGGGAGGGGGGTGCGAATGTGGTGAACACCGGCGTTCCCGGGGTGGCGTCCAGGTGAACCTGGTGTGCGGACGAGCTGGCGCCGCAGGTCACACGGGGTGCCGTTGGGTCATGCGCGGTTCGTCGGGGTGGTGTCCGCCGCCCGGATGTAGTCGCCGACCAGTGCGCCGAGCAGGGCGCCGGCGAGGAGGTCGTCCCGTAGGTGGTCGGCGGTGTAGAGCCGGGCGTGCACGACCTGGACCTGCATCCAGCGGTACTCGGCGGCGCGCCGCGGGGCCAGGGCGGTGAGGACGGCGACGGCCGCGGAGGAGAGCGCCGCGGGCGCCGCCGGGTAGGCGCAGGCGCAATCGGCGGCCGGGGTGGCCTTCCGGGCCGGGCCCAGGGCGGGATCGAGGGCGGAGGGGCGGGACCGCCGGTAGTGCCCGGCGAGCCGGCCGCTGATCGTGCCGGCCAGCTCCAGCGCCGCGTCCAGGCGGACCCGGGCGGCCTCGCCCTCGGCGCGGGGCATCAGTTCGCGCCGGTCGTCCAGGTACAGGCGCCAGATGTCCCGCTCCCCGTGGGCGGCGAGCCACGCGGCGGCCGTCCGGCCGGCGGCGGTGCGCGTACGGGCGAGACGGCTGACCTCCCCGAGTCCGGCGGCGCGTGCGGCTTCTGCGGGCGGATCGGGCATCCGGGCCGCCGCCCAGCGGACGAACGCCGGGTCGTCGCGGGCGGTGCCGTGCCCCGACCGCCACCGGGCGTAGAGCGCGTCGGCGGCCCGCTGCTGCGCGTCGAGCCGCGTGGTCCAGCCGCGCAGTTCGGCGTCGGGGAACAGCGGGGGCGGCGGGTCCTGCTCGATCCGCCGCACCGCGCCGCCCGCCCCGGGGTCCGCGGGGGCGGTGACGTGGGTGCCGATCAGGCCGAGGACCGCCGCGGCCACGGCGGCGACGGCGACGGCGGGGTACCGGCGGCCCGTGCGGGGGGCCCGGGGGCGGACGGGCGCCCTGCGGTGGGCCGTGCTCACCACGCCGGTCCGGCCGGGCCGGGGACCCGGGCCTCCGGTTCGGCACGCGTGGGGGCGTGGAAGCAGTACCGCACCAGGCGGCGCACGTCGTTGCCGGGCAGGCCCGGGACGAGCAGGGCCTGTCCCACGACGTACTTGCTGAGCGGCAGCGGCCGTACCCCCAGGCCCATCAGCAGCCGGTCGGCCGCGCCCGGACGGGGACCGCCCTTGGTCTCGACGAGGACGAAGCCGTGGTTCAGCGCGGCCGTCGCCCTGCCGCGGTGGCAGGTGAGCCGGCCGTCGAGGGTGACCCGGCTGCCGGCCGCCAGGTCGGCGAGGGCCGCGCGGACGTAGCGGATCTCCCCGGCGGGGGACAGCAGCCCGGAGCGGACCGGGACCCCGGCGGCGCCGAGCACGTCGTCGACGAAGGCGGCCGCCCCGGCGCCGATGAGGCCGTACTCCCGGGCGGCCAGGGTGCGGGCGTGCTTGACCGTGGCGCCGCGGCCGTCCTTGGTCTTGACCTCGACGCGGCACAGCCCGTCCTCGACGTAGAGCCGGGTACGGACCTTCCAGCGGCGCCTGCGCCCCTGCACGTGCGCGTACCAGGCGCCGAGCCCGGCGGTGTCGAAGTACGTGCTGCGGTACCCGGTGGTGCGGCGGCCGCCGACGTCCAGCACGTGGTGCGTCGGCGCCAGGGCGGCGACCAGGCAGCGTGCCGACAGGGCCGGCAGCAGGTACTTGCGGTCGACCCGGTGCTGCAGTGCCGCGGCGGCGTCGACCTCGGCGAGGGTCGCCCCGCGCAGCGGAGCCAGTCCCAGCGCCTCGGCGAAACCCTCCGGGCCGGTCACACGAGCCTGCTCTCGAGCAGGCTGTCCTGGCCGCCCCGTCCGGCGGCGGGCCCCGCACCGTCGTCCGGCAGCCCCCAGCCCAGGGGCGAGTCGCCGCGGTAGCGGACCGAGACCCGGGTCGTCTCGCGCACGAAGTCGACCTCGTCCACGAGCACCGCCAGCGGTTCCTGGCCGAACCGCAGCACGACCTCCCGGTGGACCGCCGCGGGGTCGGCGTACAGGCGGTCCAGGGTGAGGCGCACCACCCGGGTCGGCCGGTGGGCGTGCGGGTCGTCGACGACCAGGACGGCCGCGAGCACCAGCACGTCCAGCGTCACGACGAACCAGATCTCCCGCTGCGGCAGGCCTCCGCACAGGGCGATCACCAGCGCCGTGAAGGTGTACGCGACGTCCCGGGCGGTGAAGGCGGTGCTGCGCAACCGGACCAGGGAGAGCATCCCGAACAGCCCGAAGCCCACCCCGGCCGGGAACGATCCCGCGCCCATCGCGCTCATCGCCGCGAAGAGGCCGACGTTGAGCGCCGTCAGCACCAGCGGCATCTGCGGGGCCGGGCAACCGCGCCGGTAGAGCAGGCCCACCAGCGCCATGAGGGACAGGACGTCCACTCCACCGCGGGCGAGCAGGTCCCAGGGTCCGTGCGTCATGCGCGGCGCCGGGCGGGCGGGTGTGGTCCGGGCACGTGTTCCTCCGGGGGCTGGATGGTGGGCCCGGGTCCCGGGGATCCGTCCATGGAAAGGGGGATGGGACGGCGGATCCCCGGGCCCGGGAGTCATCGGCGCGCGGGACGGACCACCCCGGCGTGGGCGGGCGTCCCGGCGCCGTCCATCCACGCCGGACGATCCGTCCAGCGATGCCGGACGCTAGCCCCGCGCCCCCCGCCGGGCAAACCGCCCACCGGCACCCCCGGACGCCGGGCCGGGCGGGAAACGCCAGGCGGGAAGAGGGGACCCGGCGCCACACACGCGTTCCGGCCATCGGACAATGACACCCGAAGGGGTGAGGGAAAGCCCGCTCCGATGACGCCGGACGAACCCCCCGCCACATCACGGCGAATCACGGGTGAACGGGCACACCGCCCGGCGGACCGAGACCGTTCCGATACCGCCGGGCCCCGGGGAGTTGGGTGACCGTTCGGCTCCACGACACCCATGTGCCCGATCATCACGCGGTGTCGAATGAAACAGCCGTGCGACTGCCGTTGCAGCGCAGTTCCGCCTCCCCCGGACACTCCGCCGACGCGCGGGAACACCGCTACGACATCGACCTGATGCGGTTGCTGTGCTCCGCCACCGTCATGCTGGGCCACGTGGGCTCCCAGTTCATCCGCTCGACCGGGAACGACGCGTCCCACGGGGCCGCGACGTACTGGGCGGGGCACGTGGCCGAGGCGGTCAACCCGTTCGCGGTGCCCATGTACTTCGCCATCGCCGGATGGGCGGTGCTGGTCGGCGCCCCGCCGCGGGACAGCGCCCGGATGTGGCAGCGGATCGTCCGCAACACCGTCCCGCTCTTCGCGTGGACGGCGGTCTACCTGGTGTGGGCCTGGCTGCGGGACCGCAACGAGCGGCCCATGACCGAGCTCGCGAGGGACTCCCTCATCGGCTCCGTGCAGCCCGCCTACCACCTGTGGTTCATGTACAACTACATCCCCATCATCGTGCTGCTCGCCTTCGCGATGCTGATCAAGGACGGCAAGCGGCCCTGGGGGCTGGGGGCGGTGCTGCTGGGCATCGCGGTCCTGCCGAGCGTCCTCGCCCTGGCCGGGGACCTGACCCACACCGACCTGCCCCCCGTGGCCTGGGGCTTCGGCACCTACTCCCTGGTGTACGCGGTCGGCGGCGCCATGCTCTTCGCCCTGCCGGCCGGCGCCGTCCCGTGGCGCCGGTGGCTGGTCGTGCTGCTGCCGCTCACCATGGCCGGGTGCCTCTGGTACAACACGCGGGTCCACTACGTGATCCCCAACGCCCACCTCTTCGTGGCCGCGATGAGCGTCTGCGTCCTGCTGCTGGTCAGCCGGATCCGCATCCCGGAGCGTTTCCAGCCGCGCCTGAAGCACCTGGCCGGCGCGGCGCTGGGCGCGTACATGGTGCACGTGCTCTTCGTCGAGGAACTGGTCCACCGCGTGGTCTCGCCGGACCTGAGCGGACCGGTGGCCGCGGTGCTGCTGGTCGGGCTGGTCCTGGCGGTGATGGTGCTGTCGTTCTCCACCAGCCTGCTGTGGGGCCGGCTGAACCTGCGGCGCCTGCTGGGCTGAACCTCGGGAAGCCTCCGGAGCGACAGGGCCCCGTCCGCGCAGCTCGACCTCGCGCGGACGGGGCCCTTTCGCGTCCCCTGAGGCTTCAGCTGTCCAGGACCGTGGTCAGCAACTCCGCCGTCCACGCGAGCAGTTCCCGGCCGACCACCGGCTTGCCGCCGATCCGCGCCGTGGTGGGGCGCGGCACCAGGATCTGCTTGGCCGCCTGCTTCACGACCGTGCGGGGGTAGAGGCGGTTCAGCCGCAGCTCCTGCGACTCGCGCAACTCGACGGGCGAGAACCGCACGTTGTTGCCCTGCAGGGTGATGTCGCAGACCCCCAGACGGCGGGCCAGCAGCCGCAGCCCGGCGACCAGCAGCAGGTTCTCCACCGGCTCCGGGAGCTTGCCGTAGCGGTCGGTGAGCTCCTCGCGGACGGCCTTGACGTCCTCCTCGGAGTTCACCGCGGCGATCGACCGGTACGCCTGCAGACGCAGCCGCTCGCCGGGCGCGTAGTCGTGCGGGACGTGCGCGTCGACCGGCAGCTCGATCTTCACCTCCAGCGGGGCCTCCTCGACCTCGCCGCCGCCCGCCTCCATGCCGGCCCGGTAGTCGGCCACGGCCTCGCCGACCATGCGGATGTACAGGTCGAAGCCGACGCCCGCGATGTGGCCGGACTGCTCGCCGCCGAGCAGGTTGCCCGCGCCGCGGATCTCCAGGTCCTTCATGGCGACGTACATGCCGGCGCCCATCTCGGTGTGCTGGGCGATCGTCGCCAGCCGCTCGTGGGCGGTCTCGGTGAGCGGCTTCTCCGGCGGGTACAGGAAGTAGGCGTAGCCGCGCTCGCGGCTGCGGCCGACCCGGCCCCGCAGCTGGTGCAGCTGGGAGAGGCCGAAGTTGTCGCCCCGCTCGACGATGAGGGTGTTGGCGTTGGAGATGTCGATGCCCGACTCGACGATCGTCGTGGAGACCAGCACGTCGAACTTCTTCTCCCAGAAGTCCACCACGACCTGCTCCAGCGCCGACTCGCCCATCTGCCCGTGCGCGGTGGCGATCCGCGCCTCGGGGACCAGGTCGCGCAGCCGCGCGGCGGCCTTGTCGATGCTCTCCACCCGGTTGTGGATGTAGAAGGCCTGGCCCTCGCGCAGCAGTTCGCGGCGGACCGCGGCGGCGATCTGCTTCTCCTCGTACGGGCCGACGAAGGTCAGCACCGGGTGCCGCTCCTCCGGCGGGGTGGTGATCGTCGACATCTCGCGGATGCCCGTGACCGCCATCTCCAGGGTGCGCGGGATGGGCGTGGCGGACATGGTGAGCACGTCGACGTTGGCGCGGAGCTTCTTCAGCTGCTCCTTGTGCTCCACGCCGAAGCGCTGCTCCTCGTCGACGATGACCAGGCCCAGGTCCTTGAACTTGGTCTCCGACGAGAACAGGCGGTGGGTGCCGATGACGACGTCCACGGACCCCTCGCGCAGGCCCTCCAGGACCGCCTTGGCCTCGCTGTCGCTCTGGAACCGGGACAGCGCCTTCACCACGACCGGGAACTGCGAGTAGCGCTCGGAGAAGGTGCCGAAGTGCTGCTGCACCAGCAGCGTGGTGGGCACCAGGACGGCGACCTGCTTGCCGTCCTGCACCGCCTTGAAGGCCGCCCGCACCGCGATCTCGGTCTTGCCGTAGCCGACGTCGCCGCAGATCAGCCGGTCCATCGGGACCGTCTTCTCCATGTCCTCCTTGACCTCGGCGATCGTGGTGAGCTGGTCCGGGGTCTCCGCGTACGGGAACGCGTCCTCCAGCTCCCGCTGCCAGGGGGTGTCCGGCGCGAAGCTGTGGCCGGGCGCGGCCATGCGGGCGGAGTACAGCCGGATCAGGTCCGCGGCGATCTCCTTGACCGCCTTCTTGGCGCGCGCCTTGGTCTTCGTCCAGTCCGCGCCGCCCAGGCGGTGCAGCGAGGGCGCCTCGCCGCCGACGTACTTGGTGATCTGCTCCAGCTGGTCGGTCGGCACGAACAGCCGGTCCCCCGGCTGGCCCTTCTTCGCCGGCGCGTACTCGACCACCAGGTACTCACGGGTGGCGCCCTGGACGGTGCGCTGCACCATCTCCACGTAGCGGCCGACGCCGTGCTGCTCGTGCACGATGAAGTCGCCCGCCTGCAGCGTCAGCGGGTCGATGGTCTTGCGGCGCCGGGACGGCATGCGCCCCATGTCCTTGGTGGAGGACCTCTGGCCGGACAGGTCGGTCTCGGTGAGCACCGCGATCTTCAGGGCGGGGTCGACGAAGCCGCTCTCCAGCGAGCCGCAGGCCACATGGACCACGGAGGGCTCGACCGGCCCGTCCAGACCCGTGTCGAGGCGCGCGGCGATGCCCTCGTTGCCCAGCACCTCCACGATGCGGGCGGCGGGACCGTGGCCCTCGGTGACGTAGACCGCGCGCCAGCCGTCGGCGAGCCAGCCCTTGGTGTCGGCCAGCGCCCGGGCGGTGTCGCCCCGGTAGACCTCGGGGGCGTGCATGCCGAGCTTGAGGGTGTCCGCCTCCAGCTCGTCATCGGCCGCGAACGGGCTCACCGACCACCAGGGGACGCCCAGCTCACGGGCCCGGTCGCGTACGTCGGCGATGCTCCACAGCGAGGCCGCGCCCAGGTCGATCGGGGCCTCACCGCCCCCGGCGGAGGCCGCCCAGGAGGCTTCCAGGAACTCCCGGCTGGTCGCCACGAGGTCGGCGGCCCGGGTACGGACCCGCTCCGGGTCGCAGACCACGGTCATCGACCCGGCCGGCAGCACGTCCAGCAGCAGCTCCATGTCGTCCACCAGCACCGGGGCGAGGGACTCCATGCCCTCCACGGCGATGCCCTGGGCGATCTTGTCCAGCAGTTCGCGCAGCTGCGGGTGTTCCTCGGCCAGCTCGGCGGCGCGCGCCCGCACCTCGTCGGTGAGCAGCAGCTCCCGGCAGGGCGGCGCCCACAGGCCGTGCTCGGCGACCTCCAGCGAGCGCTGGTCGGCCACCTTGAAGTAGCGGATCTCCTCGACGTCGTCGCCCCAGAACTCCACCCGGAGCGGATGCTCCTCGGTGGGCGGGAAGACGTCCAGGATCCCGCCGCGCACGGCGAACTCGCCGCGCTTCTCCACCAGCTCCACCCGGGCGTACGCGGCGGCCGCCAGGGCGTCCACGACGTCGTTCAGATCGGCGGTCGTCCCGGTGCGCAGGGCCACCGGGACCAGATCGCCCAGACCCTTGACCTGCGGCTGCAGCACGGAACGGATCGGCGCGACCACGACCCGCACCGGGCCGGCGGTCGGGTCGTCCTTGCTGGGGTGCGCCAGCCGGCGCAGCACGGCCAGGCGGCGGCCCACGGTGTCCGAACGGGGCGACAGCCGCTCGTGCGGCAGCGTCTCCCAGGCCGGGTACTCCACCACGGAGTCCTCGGGCAGCAGCGACTGCAGGGCCGCGACCAGGTCCTCGGCCTCACGACCGGTCGCCGTCACCGCCAGCAGGGTGCGGCCGGCGCGGGCCGCGAGCGCGGCCAGGGCCAGCGGGCGGGCGGCGGGCGGACCCACCAGGTCGACGTGCGGGCGGTTGCCGTCCGCGGCACCGCGGACCGCCTCCGCGAGCGCGGGGTCGTCCACGACGACGTCGAGCAGACCGTTCAGGCTCATGTGGCTTTCCGTCCCAGAGGCAGACAGGCGGGGCAACGCGAACAGCCCGACGCGTCGAACGAGCCGGGGTGTCCCAGCGTACGACGCTCCGCGGACAGCCGGCGCCGCAACCTGTCCGGGGTCGTTTGCGCGCGGGCCCCGGGGGGGGCGGGGTTTGGGGAGATGTCGTGGGCGGGGCAGGCCTTGCGTTCGTCGGCCATGTTCATCGCGTAGGAGATGAGCTCGATGGAGGACTCGGTGCCGATCTCCTCGGTGATGGC
>NZ_JARAVK010000326.1:0-8324 GCF_033792765.1 Streptomyces sp. PA03-6a
GGTGGTCACTGGGGGGTCATTGGCGGGTGGTCACGGGCAGGGTGGTCGCGGGCGGGGTCAACTCCGTCGGCGCGTCACGCCTTTCGCTCCTGCGGTGACGACGGCCGTACGGTCCGGGGGCTGATCCCCAGCGCGGCGAGGGCGCTCAGCGCCACGACACCGGCCGAGATCCACCAGGCGAGGGAGAAGGCGTGCGCCGGGTCGCGGGGACCGGCGGCGGCCAGGACGACGACCAGGCCGCTGACGCCGAGCACGGTGCCGATCTGACCGGCCATGGTGACGACGGCGCTGCCGGTGGCCGCCTGGTCCTTGGGCAGGCCCGAGGTGGCCGACGAGATCATCGTGGGCAGGGCCAGTCCCACGCCGACCCCGGCGACCAGCCAGCCGGGCAGGATGTCGACGGCGTAGTCGAGGCTTCCTCCGGCACGGAGTGCGGTCCACGCGGTACCGAGGGCGACCAGTGCCGAGCCGAGCGCCGCGACGGTGCCGGCCGGGACACGCCGGCCGATCCTCCGCCCGAGGGCAGAGGCGGCGAACACCATGGCCGGGCCGGGCGCGACGCCGAGGCCGGTCTCGATGGCCGACCAGTGCCACACCTGCTGCAGCCACAGGGTCAGGCCGAGCAACTGGAGCCCGAAGGCGGCGTAGAACAGCAGGGCGGCGACGTTCGCCGAGGCGAACACGCGGTCGCGCAGCAGGCTCAGGTCGACGACGGGGACGGGGTGCCGCGCCGAGCGCAGGAGGCAGGTCGCGAGCGCCGCCGCGGCGGCGGCGAAGGCTCCGACGGTCGGCGCCGCCGCCCATCCCCATTCCGGGCCCTGGACCAGGCCCAGTGCGAGCGTGCCGATCGCCACCACCAGCAGGGCCCCGCCGACGAGGTCGGGCAGCCGGGCGCCGGTGTCCGGGCGGCCGCCCGGCAGCAGCCGTACGGCCAGGACGAACGCCGCGGCGCCGATTGGCAGGTTGAGCAGGAATATCCACTGCCAGGCCACCTGGACGAGCAGGCCTCCGACCACCGGTCCCGCCGCCGCGGCGAGCGAGCCGCTGGCCGCCCAGATCTGCACGGAGCGGGTGACCCTGGCGGGTGGCGCCGTGGTCAGCACGAGCCCGAGGCTGGCCGGGGTGAGGACGGCCGCCCCGGCCGCCTGCAGGAAGCGGAACGCGACCAGGACCCACAGGTCGCCGCTGAGGGCGGCGCCCAGGCTGGCGAGGGTGAACACGCCGAGCCCGAGCAGGAATCCGGCCTTGCGCCCGTAGCGGTCGCTCAGCCGCCCGGCCGGGACGAGCAGCGCGGCGTACACGATCGCGTAGCCGTTGAGGATCCAGCTGAGCCGGGAGAGCGAGGTCTCGCCCACGCCGTGCCCGATGGGGGTCAGGGCGACGTTGACGATGAAGGCGTCGAGGGCGGAGAGGAACACCGACGTGGCGAGGACGGCGAGCACGAGCCCGGGGTGCGGGGCGCGGCGCGCGGCCGCCGGGCCGCCGGGGGCGGGCGCCCGCACGACGGCGGTGCCGCCCGCGGGGTCCGAGGGGGAACGGGTCATGGGTCTGTCTCCGGGGAAGAGGCACGGTCGCGCCGTACGCGGGCCGGGCGGCCCGGTCGACGGGGACAACGGGGGGCGCCGCGGCACTGCGGCGGGAAGCGGAGGCGTGCGCGGGGACACGGCCCGCGTCCGCGGGACGGGGCGGCGGGAGGGTCCACCGAGGCCCTTAAGTAAACCGATCGGTCTCCTTACGCGCTCCACCGTAACAGCCGTTTCCGGTGAAGTAAAACGATCGGTATCCTTAACGGCATGAGCGACGCACCCTCCCCCGTACGCCGGCGCAGTGGCCGAGGCGCCCGGGAGCGGATCCTCAAGGCGGCGACGGAGCTGTTCACCGCCCAGGGGGTCAACGCGACCGGGATGGACCAGCTGACCACCGTCGCCAACGTGTCGAAGCGCACCCTGTACACGCACTTCGCGAGCAAGGACGACCTCGTCCAGGCCTATCTGCGCGAACTCGAGGACGGCCTGCTCCCCGCCGAGGTGATCCCCGGCGAGCCCTGCCCGGACCCGCGGGGGCAACTCCTGGCGATCTTCGACTGGCCGCCGGGGCGGACGGACGGACCGCTGCGCGGCTGCCCCTTCCTGAACGCCGCCGTCGAGGTGCCCGACCCCGACCACCCGGTCCACCTGCTGGTGGCCGCCTACAAGAGGGAGTTCGCCCGCAGGCTGACGGCCCTGGCACGGGTGGCCGGGGCCCGCGACCCCGAGGCGCTCGGTGAACGGCTCGCCCTGCTCTACGACGGCGCCGTCGCCCGCAGCACCGCGCTGAACGCCACCGGGCCGGGCGCCCACGCCCGCGCCGTCGCCGTCGCCCTCGTGGACGCCGCGATCGACTGAGCTCCCCGCGCCCCGGCCGTCCCGGCGCCTCAGCGCAGCCGTGTCGCCGCGCGGCGCCGGTCGGACAGCACCTCGCGGGCGGCCCGCGTGCCCGAGGCCAGCGCGCCCTGGAGCGACCCGGTCGCCCGGTGGTCGCCGCACACGTGACGCCCCGGCGCGAAGCGGGTGGTGCGGGTCATCGGGTGCGGTGCCGGCATCGCGGGCAGCGCCTCGCGCACGGTGCAGCGGTGCAGCGGCTCCCAGCCGGAGGCGTCCGTGCCGTACGCGTCCGACAGCGCCGTGGTCAGGGCGGGCTCGTCGGCGGGGCCCGGTGCACCGAGCACGGAGGTCGCCACCAGGGCGCGGCCGTCCGGGGACAGTCCGGGCTGCACTTCGGTGAGGACCACGGTGTTGAGGAAGCGGCGGCGTTCGTCCACCATCAGCGTCGGTTCGGCGAGCGGCGACCGGTCGGCGGCGTGGTAGTACGTCGTCACGGTCCGCGTCGGCGGGATGGTGAGACCGGGCAGCAGCCGTGCGGCCGCCCCCGGTCCGGTGGCCACCACCACGACGGGCGCGGTGACGTCCGTGCCGTCCTCCAGCAGCACCCCGTCGCCGGTCAGTTCGCGCACCGGGGTCTCGGTGCGGACGGTGTCCTCGGGAAGTCGCCCGGCGAGCTGGACGGGCACGGCACCGATCCCCTCGGCGGGCAGGGCGAGGGTGCCCCGCAGCATGCTGCGCCACACGAAGTGGAAGAAGCGGCTGGAGGTCTCCAGTTCGTCCTCCAGGAAGACCCCCGACAGGAACGGCCGGAACAGGGTCTCCACCAGCTCGGCCGAGATGCCCGCGGCGGCCAGCGCGGTGAGCGTCGTGGTGTCCGCGCCCGCGCGCAGCCTTCCCGCGGGCAGCGCCATGTCACGGGCGCTCAGGACCGCCAGCGCCGCCAGGTCGCGCCCCGACGCGAGCCGTCCCGGCAGCAGGTCGGCGGTCGCGTACGGCGGGCGGGTCGGGTCGGCGAAGCGCAGCCGCCCGCCGGAGGTGTGCACCAGGACGCCGGGGGTGAACGGCCGCAGCCGCAGCGGCTCCAGCTCCAGGCGCCGCTTCACCTGGGGGTACGAGGTGTTGAAGACCTGGAAGCCGCGGTCGAGGAGGAAGCCGCGGTGCCGGTCGGTGCGCATCCGGCCGCCGACTCCGTCCGAGGCCTCCAGGACCCGCACCGTCAGGCCCGCCACGGCGAGGTCCGCCGCGCACGCCAGCCCGGCGGCGCCCGCCCCGACCACGATCACGTCACAGCGGCCACCGCGCTCCTGCTGCATGGATCCGGTGCCTTTCCTCCGTGTACACCCCGATACGGGCCGGCTTTCCGTACGCTACGCGGACGCCCGGGTGCCGCCCCCCGCAACACACCGCCGAACGGGCCGAACGGCGGCGGACCGATGAGTCCGCGCCGTGGCGGGAGTCCTCTCCGTGACGGCACACGAGGGAAGGTGGAGCGATGGGGCAGCAGTTGCACGACATCCTGCAGGCGTTCGTGGACGACGGATCGGTGCCGGGGGCCGTGGGTCTGGTGGCGCGCGGCGACCGGGTCGAGGTGGCGGCCGCCGGGACCCTCGCCGTCGGGGACCCCACCCCCATGACCAGGGACTCGCTCTTCCGCATCGCCTCGATCACCAAACCGGTCGTCGCGGCGGCGGTCATGATGCTCGTCGACGACGGACGGATCGCCCTGTCGGACCCCGTCGCCGCATGGCTGCCCGAACTGGCCGAACCGATGGTCGCCCGCACCCCGGCGAGCCCGCTCGACGACGTGGTGCCGGCCGCGGCGCCCATCACCGTCCGCGACCTGCTGGCCTCGCGCGCCGGGTACGGCTTCCCCGCGGACTTCTCCCTGCCCGCGCTCGCCCCGCTGTTCGGCAATCTCAAACAGGGCCCGCCGCGGCCGCAGCAGGTCATGGCACCGGACGCCTGGATGGCGACGCTGGCCGGGATCCCCCTGCTGCACCAGCCGGGCGAGGCCTGGCTCTACAACACCTGCTCCGACATCCAGGGCGTCCTGGTCGCCCGGGTGTCGGGCCGTCCGCTGGACGAGTTCCTGGCCGAGCGGATCTTCGAGCCGCTCGGCATGACCGACACCGGTTTCGCCGTGCCGCGTGGCGGCCTCGGCCGCTTCACCGCCTTCTACCGCCCGGATCCGCGGGGAGGGCTGGAGTTGGTGGACGCCCCCGACGGGCAGTGGAGCACCCCTCCGGCGTTCCCTTCCGGCGCGAGCGGCCTGGTGTCGACCGCCGACGACTGGTACGCCTTCGGCCGGATGCTCCTCGCCGAAGGCACCGCGGGCGGCCGCCGGCTTCTGTCGGCGCAGTCCGTACGGCTGATGACCACCGACCACCTGCCACCGGCCGAACGCGACGCGAGCGCGGTCTTCCTGGAGGGGCAGGGCTGGGGCTTCGGCGGTTCGGTGGACGTCGCGGCCGTCGCCCCGTGGAACGTCCGGGGACGCTACGGCTGGATCGGCGGCACCGGCACGGCGGCGCACATCACGCCGTCCACGGACACCGTGACGGTGCTGCTCACGCAGGTCGAACTGACCGGGCCGGCCGCCCCGGCGACGATGCGCGCCTTCTGGGCCTACGCGGCCGGGGTCTGAGCCGCCGGGGCCGCCCGGTCACGCCTCCCGGGACTCCGTCGAGAGGAAGACCGGGGTGACCGAGAGCGGGACGCCGACGGTGCCGTCGGCGCGGCGCAGCGGGACGACGGCGCCGAGGGCGTCGACCGCGTGGGCGGCGGCGTGGGGCCAGGGGAGGTCGACGAGGGTCCCCTGGGCGTCCTCGCCGGTGAAGGGATCGCCGGAGCGCCAGAGGACCTGGAGCGCGCCGCGGCCCTCGCGGGACACCTCGAAGGCGTACAGGCCGGAGGGGTCCTCCGTGGCGAGGCGGCGGACGGCAGTGACGCCGTCGAGGTGCGCGGCCAGGAGGGCGAAGGCGTCGGCGGCGGGGCGGCGCCGGGTCAGGGCGGTGCCCTCGTAGTCCAGCAGGGCGAGCCTGCCGAAGAGGAAGCCCATGAGGTTGAGGCGGTCGCGGTAGCCGGGGATCTCCGGGGCCAGGTTCCAGCAGGCCGTGCGGGTGACACCGCAGGCGAGGGCCAGGACGGTGCGGGTGACGATCTGGCGGCGGTTGATGCGGTCGCGGCGCGCGGCGAGCTCCGGAGGGCAGTCCTCCATGAACATGCGCAGCTCCGGCGGGAGTTCGGGGGAGTGTTCGTAGAGCAGGCGCATGGTCGCGCGGTCCGGGGCCTCGCCCGGCTCCGCCGCCCCCGTGAAGGCGGCCGTCATCGCCCGCTCGAGTTCCGCCTGGGCCCGGGGGAACTCGAAGAGGGTGGGGCCGTTGTACTCCCCCGCCACCACCGGGCGTTCGTATCCGTGCCGCCGCATCATCGCGCGCACCTGCGCTACCTGGTCCGGGATCGCGTGCGGGTCCCCGTACAGGTGGACGTCGAAGAGGTCGAAGGCGTCGCGGCCGTGCTCGACGACGTGGTCGAAGAACCGCCGGGCCTCGCCGTCCGCGGGGCCGGACAGCACGTCGTAGCCGCAGCCGCCGAGGACGACCGAGGCGGCCGGGTCCGCGGCGCGTACGGCGCGGTGGAAGGCGGTGAGCTGTCCGACGTACTCCGCCGCGCTGCCCGCCCACAGGAGTCCGGTGTTGCTGGGCTCGTTGCCGCACTGCCAGTGGTCCACGCGGCCCCGGCACCTGGCGACCAGGTCGCCGACGAAGCGCTCGTACCCGGCGGGGTCGAGCGCGGGTGAGGACGGGAGGAAGCCGGTGGGCTGCCGGGTCGCCCACGGGGAGCTGGAACAGACGGTGACCCAGAGCTCGGCCGCCGGGTCGAGCTGCCCGAGGACGGCGTCGACGACCGACCAGTCGTACCGTCCGGGTTCCGGCTCGACCTGCCCCCAGTAGAGGAAGACGCGCGCCAGCCTCGCCCCGAGCTCCCGCGTCTCCGGCACGAAGCTGTCCGGCGCCCCGAACATCCCGTAGCTGATGCCCCTGACGACGCCGAGGCGGATCCCGGCCGGGGCGGTGGGCTGGCTCATGACTGCTCCCTCACTCTTACGTATACGTCATATACTTTAGCTGACGTTATAAACTCCCCCCGTGAAGGAGACGAAGGAGACCCCGGAAGGCGCCCCGGCCCCCCTGATCTGGACGCAGCCCGCGCCGCGGCGCCGCCAGAGCCCGCTGGAGCGGGACGACATCGTGCGCGCCGCGATCGCCGTCGCCGACGAGGGCGGCCCGCAGGCGCTCACGATGGCCGCGGTGGCCAAACGGCTCGGCCCGTACACGCCGATGGCCCTCTACCGTCACGTGATGAGCAAGGACGGGCTGGTCGACCTCATGCTCGACGCCGTCACCGCGGAGATCCCGCTACCGCCGGTGCCGGGCGCCGACTGGCGGGCCGATCTGCACGCGGTGGCCACCGGGAGCTGGGACGCGGTCAAGCGGCATCTGTGGTTCGCCCAGCTCGCGCCCACGCGCCCGCCGCTCGGGCCGCACATGATGCGCCGCACCGAATTCGTCCTCCAGGTGCTCGTACGCCAGGGCGCCACCCTGGGCGAGGCCATGACCTACGCGGCGCTCCTCGACCGGCACGTCCTCGGCAGCGCGCAGCAGGAGGCCGAGGAGCTCGCCATGCGCCGCCGCCACGGCATCCACACCCCGCAGCAGCTCGCCGCGGCCGTCACCGCCGCCCGCGAACTGGCGGCGGCGGGCGGGCGGCACCCGCTGCTCGCACGGTGGATGGAGGCGCCCTCCGGGCCGGACGCGGACGGGCAGTTCGAGCTCAGCCTGGCCTTCTTGATCGACGGCATCGCCGCACGCCTGCCGGAGGGCGGCGGCGCGGCCTGACACCGGGCATTCGCGACACCCGTGGGAACGGACCCCGATGAAAGGCCGTCAGCAGGGCACACGTACTCCAGACCGAACCCTCGGAAAGGAGCACGACGTGCCTCTTCGCTTCCGCAAGTCGTTCCGGATCCTGCCCGGCGTCCGCCTGAACATCAACAAGCGCTCGCTGTCCATCACCACGGGCAGCAAGGGCGTCCACCACACCGTCAACACCCGCGGTGAGCGCACCGAATCCGTCGACCTCCCGGGGCCGTTCTCCTGGCGCCGCACGCGCAAGGGGCACTGAGGCCCGTCGTCATTCGAGGATCCACCCCGCCATCCACCGCTCCCGCACGGCCGGCCACTCCGTGGCGACCAGGGAGTAGTACACGGTGTCGCGCCACGACCCGTCGACCCGGCGGCAGTGCCGGCGCAGCACGCCCTCGCGGATGCCGCCGATGCGGGAGACCGCGTCCTGGGTCGGCAGGTCGAGGTCGTCCAGGCGCCACTGGACGCGGCCGAAGCCCAGGTCCTCGAAGGCGTAGTACACCAGCATGAAGTGGGTCTCCAAGTGCACCGGGCCGCCCCACAGGGCCGGGTCCAGCCAGCTCCAGCCGATGTCCACGCGCTCGTCGACGACCGAGATGTCGACGTACGCGGCCCAGCCCGACGGGCGCTCCGTGGCGTGCGGGACGACCGCGAACACCACGGACTCCCCCGCCGCGGCCTGCGCCAGCCGCTGCTCCACCAGCGAGGCCATGTCGCCCGGCGAACCGGGCGGCGTCGTCGACAGCCAGCGCCACATCCCCTCGTCGGCGCGCGCCGCGGCGAACAGCGCCGGGACGTGCAGCGGCGAGAGCGGGACCAGCCGCGCGTACCGGCCGTCGATGGTGACCGAAGCGGGGAAGCGTAGTGCCATATCCGCACGCTAATCGGGCGGGCACGCTGCCGCACCAACTCGCGGATTCCCGCCCACCCCGCCCCCTCGCCACCTCACCCCCGGTCAGAGGGCGTGGCACGGAACGCGAACGCCCCGGACGAGGCCGCGGAGGCGGAGACCCTGGGGGGCGGAGGGGGCGCGACC